>NZ_RJNX01000001.1:0-300000 GCF_003942775.1 Streptococcus mitis
ATCGTATATTATTACTAAAAGTTAATAAATATAAATATATTGTCGTAAAAAACATAACAATTAAATTACCATATACATAAATATAAATAAGTAAAGAACTGGCAATAACCACATTTATAATTAGGAGAAGCCAATTTTTTAATTTAAAATTACTAAACTTTTCAACTACATGGTAATGACGAGAATTTTCTAATATAAAAATTTTATTAATCATCAATTTTTGCTTATAAGAATAGCCCAAGCGAAATAATACTGATAATATAACAGGTAATGCAGAAAAGATAAAATACGTAAATCTATGAGATAAAACAAGATTAAATTTATTAAAGCCAATAAATTCTATTAAAAGAATGAAAAAAATCACTATCATTATCGGTAGCATGAAAAATCTACCTAATTTTATATTTTTTGTTATATCTTCTCGCTTATCCTCAGATTGCTTTTTTATCTTATAAAATAAATCAAAATCAATCTTATAAATTTTATAAAAATAACCAAAACAAGTCGTAGATTCACAATCCAGTAACCCGTAACCATTATTTATTTCAATTAATAAATATCGAGTAAAACCATATAACTTTTCAGTTTTAATTTGTTTTTCTTCTAATACTTTCATCATAAGTTAAAGGAATCGCCCCTTCTTTACTAACAATTATAGATCCAAGCGGTAAAATAGAATCATTATTCTAATTCATTTTCTGCCCCAGTTCTTTATCAATTTTATTTAAAATTTTCCTAGTCATAATAACTTTTAGTATTCCATATAACCTCCGTATTTTACTCTACCATAAATGGAGTTAAGTTACAATTTTTAACTAAAAATATAAAACTCTTGAATGTATTTCAAGAGTTTTATATAGAATCATTATTCTTCATCCATACTCAAGACGCTGAGGAAGGCTTCTTGTGGAACTTCTACTGATCCGATAGCTTTCATGCGCTTCTTACCTGCTTTTTGTTTTTCAAGGAGTTTGCGTTTACGAGAAACGTCACCACCGTAACACTTAGCAAGTACGTTCTTACGAAGGGCCTTGATATCTGTACGAGCCACAATCTTGTGTCCAATAGCTGCTTGAATTGGTACCTCGAATTGTTGACGAGGGATGATTTTCTTGAGTTTATCAACGATGAGTTTCCCACGTTCGTAGGCAAAGTCCTTGTGAACGATGAAGCTGAGGGCATCCACCTTGTCTCCATTGAGAAGGATATCCATTTTCACCAGCTTAGATGGACGATACTCTGACAATTCGTAGTCAAAACTTGCATAACCACGTGTCGAAGACTTGAGTTTATCAAAGAAGTCAAAGACGATTTCAGCCAGAGGAATTTGATAGATAACATTGACACGGTTATCATCGATATAGTCCATCGTCACAAAGTCACCACGCTTGCGCTGAGCTAATTCCATCACTGCTCCGACAAACTCCTGTGGCACCATGATTTGCGCCTTAACATAAGGCTCTTCAATAGTCGCAATCTTGGTAGGATCTGGGAATTCAGACGGGTTGGACACATCCATAGACTCACCGTCAGTCAAATTAACCTTATAGATAACAGACGGAGCTGTCATGATGAGGTCAATGTTAAACTCACGCTCTAAACGTTCCTGGATAACATCCATATGGAGAAGTCCAAGGAAACCACAACGGAAACCAAATCCAAGTGCCTGAGATGTTTCTGGTTCAAATTGGAGACTAGCATCATTCAGTTGCAATTTTTCAAGGGCTTCACGTAGGTCATTGTACTTGTTTGATTCGATTGGATAGAGACCCGCAAAAACCATAGGATTCATCTGCTTGTAACCATGTAATGGCTCTGCTGCAGGATTGGTTGCCAAGGTAACGGTATCACCCACACGAGTGTCCTGAACCGTCTTGATAGAAGCTGCAATATAACCAACGTCCCCAGTCGCAAGGAAATCACGACCAACTGCTTTCGGTGTGAAAATTCCGACCTCGGTCACATCAAAGGTCTTGCCATTGCTCATGAGCTGAATCTTATCGCCAGGTTTAACTACCCCATCCATAACACGAACCTGGAGAATAACCCCGCGGTAGGCATCATAGACCGAGTCGAAAATCAATGCCTTAAGTGGTGCAGTCACATCGCCCGTTGGGGCTGGCACTTTCTCTACGATTTGTTCGAGTATTTCTCCAATACCAATACCAGCTTTAGCTGAAGCTAAGACTGCTTCGCTGGCGTCTAGTCCGATGACATCCTCAATCTCTGTACGAACACGCTCTGGATCAGCTGCTGGTAGATCAATCTTGTTAATGACTGGCATGATTTCCAAATCATTGTCCAAGGCTAGATACACGTTGGCAAGAGTTTGAGCCTCAATACCTTGAGCAGCATCGACCACCAAAATAGCCCCCTCACAGGCAGCTAAGGAACGCGAAACTTCATAGGTAAAGTCTACGTGCCCAGGCGTGTCAATCAAGTGAAAAATATAAGTTTCCCCATCTTTTGCAGTATAATTCAACTCGATGGCATTGAGTTTAATGGTAATCCCACGTTCTCGCTCTAAATCCATGCTATCCAAAAGCTGGGCCTGCATTTCACGACTTGAAACCGTCTCTGTTTTTTCCAAAATGCGGTCCGCTAGAGTCGATTTCCCATGGTCAATATGGGCGATAATAGAGAAGTTACGGATCTTCTCCTGTCGTTTTTTCAATTCTTCTAAGTTCATGATTCTCTTCCTTTCAGGGTATCTATTTATTATAAATTGTTTTTGACTTTTTGACAAGACCATACCCTGCTAGGAGTACTAATCTTCAGCGACAAAGCCGTCATTTTCGATAAAGTGATGTTCTGTCATTCCTTGCTCAGTAAAGACAATCCCATGAAGGACACCACCATAGACAGCTCCTCCATCCATCCCAATCTTGCCATCTTCTGTCATCCAAAGCTCAGCTGTACCTCGATCTTGCTTCAACAAACCATAGACTGGTGTATGACCAAAGACAATGGTTTTTCCAGTATGATTTTCGGCTTCGTGGAATGGTTTTCTGAGCCAGACTTTTTTATAATCTGTGGTTTCATGCCAGTCGTCCAAGGTCAAATCAATACCTGCGTGAACAAAGATATACTTGTCTGTCTCTACCACAAATGGCATTTGACGAATAAATTCGACTAAATCTGCCGCTTCGGTGGCAACACGCTTAGCATCTTCTACTCCATCAACCGGTGCATCCAAGGGACGACCTAGGATAGAGTTAATGGTTGTATCTCCACCATTGCGACGATAGTGGTCATAGCTTTCTTCTGGGTTATCTAGCCATGTCAAAAACATATACTCGTGGTTTCCTGACAAACAGATTGCCCCTTGATTATCGACCAAGTCCTTAACCATCTCTAGGACACGGCGACTATCCTCACCGCGGTCAATCAAGTCCCCTAGAAAGAGCAACTGGGTCTGACCATCCCATGTTTTGAGAAGGTCTTCCAGCATCCCAGCTTTTCCGTGAACATCTCCAATTACATAATAGTCTGTCATCTTATTTCTCCCTGTTTCTCAACAATTCTCTAGCTTGCGTCAGGGCTGCTTCCGTCACATCATCACCTGCCAACATCTTAGCAACTTCTTCCACTCGCTCTTCAACCGTCAAGAGACGAACAGTCGAAACCGTTGAATGCTCATTGCTAATCTTCTCAATAAAGAATTGGTAATCCGCAATCGCAATCACTTGTGGCAAATGGGAAATAGCCAGAACCTGACCATGTTGGCCAATCTTGTGAATCTTCTGTGCAATAGCTTGAGCTACACGACCTGAAACTCCTGTATCCACCTCATCAAAGACAATGCTAGTCTTGCCCTCTTTACGAGAAAAGGCAGATTTAATAGCTAGCATGAGGCGAGACAATTCCCCACCAGATGCAACCTTAACCAAGGGTTTAAAGTCTTCGCCAGGGTTGGTTGAAATGTAAAACTCAACCATTTCATTTCCCTCACGACTGAATTTGCCCTTGCTAAAACGAACCTGAAACTGGGCTTTTTCCATATAGAGGTCTTGCAGTTCTTGTTTAATCTCAGCTTCAAGCTGCTGAGCTAAGTCATGACGAGCAGATGCAAGCTGACCTGCCAAATCAACAAGATTGACTTCCAATTTTTTTAGCTCTGCTTCCATGTCTTCAGAAGAAAGGTTGTTGCCTGTCAAGAGATTGTATTCTTCCGTAATCTTGGCAAAATAAAGCAAGACATCGTCTACAGTCCCACCATACTTACGGGTAATGGTATGAAGGAGGTCCAAACGATTCTCAACCTGCATGAGTCGATTGCCGTCAAAATCAAGGTCCTCAATAATAGCTTCCAGACGTTTGCTAATGTCTTCTAAGACATAGTAGGTCTCAGACAGAGAACTTGAAATTTCACGGTATTCAGGGTCGTACTCTTCGACACTTTCCATGTCATTCATGGCTGAACGAACATTGGCCAGACTTGAAAAGTCTTCATTGTCCAACATGCTATAGGCATTGGTCAACGTATCCGCTATATTTTTATGGTTGAGAAGTTTCTCTCGCTCTTGGTTGAGAGTCAGGTCTTCTCCAGCCTGCAAGTTTGCTGCCTCAATCTCTGCCATTTGAAATTCCAACATTTCAATACGAGCCTTATGTTCCTGTTGGTTTTTCTTGACTTCCAGAACCTGCTTACGCATTTTTCGATAAGCATCAAAACTCGTTTGATAGGTTTCTTTCAATTCCCAAAAAGCCACATCGCCAAATTCATCCAACATTTGAATATGAAGTTGAGGGCGCATTAACTCTTCTTGGTCATGCTGACCATGTATATCCACCAGATGTTGCCCAATAGCACGCAAAACAGACAGATTGACCATCTGGCCATTCACACGGCTGATACTACGACCATTTTGCAAGATTTCTCGACGGATGATAATCTCATCACCCATTTCCAAACCTTGCTCATCAAAAATTTCCTGTAAAAGGCGACTATTCTCAACTGAGAAAAGCCCCTCTATCTCTGCCTTTGGCGCACCATGACGAATAACATCTGTCGTCGCACGAGCTCCCAACATCATATTCATGGCATCAATGATAATCGACTTCCCTGCACCCGTTTCACCAGTCAGGACAGTCATCCCCTTTTCAAAATTGAGGGAAATAGCCTCAATAATGGCAAAGTTTTTTATCGAAATTTCAAGTAACATATAGACCTACCAATTTTTTACTTGTTCAAAGATTTCCTCAGCTAGACTTTCAGTTCTGGCAATGACTAAAATCGAGCTATCATCAGCTAAACAGCTAAAAATCTTATCCGCAAAAGTCTCGGTTAACTGAGCTTTTACAAAAGCTGTATTTCCTGGGATAACTTGGAGATTGATCATCTTGTCCATCAATTCAGCTGACTCAATATTGTCTTCAGCCAGTTGCAAACTTTTCACGATTGATTTTGGCAATTCATAGACATAGGTATTGTCTCTCAAAGGAATTTTGACAATACCTAGCTCTTTGATATCTCGTGATACCGTCGCTTGAGTGGCAGTGATACCTGCTTCTTTCAAATGTTCTACGATTTCTTCTTGTGTACCGATTTGATAATCTGTCACAAATCGTCTAATTTTTTCAAGTCTCTCTTTTTTATTCATTTTTAAATTGACTATGCGCCCTCTCTACTACTTCTTCAATTTCAGCAAGAACCTGGTTGCTTGCTGACTCTTCTTTTTTCAAATACGCTAAAAACTCAATATTTCCATGTCCACCTTGGATCGGAGAAAAGTCCAAACCAAGAACTGAAAATCCTTTCTCTACTGCCATAGCTGTGACAGATTCAAGGACATTCTGATGGACCTTAGCATCTCGAATGATTCCATTTTTTCCAATCTGCTCACGTCCTGCCTCAAACTGGGGCTTAACCAGAGCCACGACCTGACCTTGATCTGCCAAGACACGGTGCAAGGCCGGAAGGATCAAACTGAGAGAAATAAAACTCACATCAATACTGGCAAAGCTCGGTTCCTTTTCGAAATCAGTCTTTTCAGCATAGCGGAAATTGAACTGCTCCATGCTGACAACTCTTGGGTCTTGGCGTAATTTCCAAGCCAACTGATTGGTACCAACATCAACTGCAAAGACTAACTCAGCACCATTCTGCAACATGACATCGGTAAAACCTCCAGTAGAGGCACCGATATCAATCGTTGTAGCTCCTTCCACTGACAAATCAAAGACCTGCAAGGCCTTTTCTAATTTCAAGCCACCACGGCTGACATACTTGAGTTTCTCCCCCTTGAGTTTTAGCTCGGTGTCACCTGGAATTTTCTCTCCTGGCTTGTCAAACCGTTCTCCATTAAGGACTGCTACGACTAGGCCAGCCATGACACCACGCTTGGCCTGCTCTCTCGTTTCAAACAAGCCCTGTTTATAAGCTAGTACATCCACTCTTTCCTTAGCCATTGATTCTCAAACTTTCTACTACTTTCACAATCGATTCTATCTTAAAGGGAACATACTGGGCAATTTCTTCTAATTTGACATTAGCTTGATCCAAAGTCTGGTTACAAAAGGCAATAGCCTCTTTCAAGCCCAACAAAGCAGGATAGGTTGATTTTTCTGCCTGTAGGTCCTTTTGTGGTGTCTTGCCAATTTCCTCAAAACTAGCTGTCACATCCAGTACGTCATCTCGAACTTGAAAAGCAAGCCCAATCAATTCACCTACAGTTTTAAGTTTTGCCTGCATCTCAGGTGCCAATTCAGCTATAATAGCAGCTGCTTGGAAGGGATAGGCTAGTAATTTCCCAGTCTTATTGGCATGAATAGTCTGAAGTTCTTCCAAAGACAAATGCTGATGTTCGCCCTCCATATCCAAAATCTGCCCTGCTACCATGCCTAGACTTCCTGAAGCAAGAGATAAGTTTGCAATCAAGTTTACCTTTATCTGACTTGGCAAATCTGCCTGCGCTATCAAGGCATAAGGATCTAGGAACAAGGCATCTCCTGCCAAAATGGCCATTGCTTCGCCGAATTTCTTATGATTTGTCAAGCGTCCCCGACGGTAATCATCATCATCCATAGCTGGAAGATCATCATGAATCAAGCTCCCTGTATGAATCATTTCCAAGGCCGCAGCTACCTGCGCGTGAGCAGGTTTAATAGCGACCTGCAAGGCTTCCAGAACTTCTAACAAGAGAAAAGGTCGAATACGCTTGCCACCAGCATGAATGGAATAGAGAACAGACTCTCGCAAACTAGAGGCAAACTGCTGGTCTCCATAAAAATCTTCCAAAGCCGACTCGACAAGAGTTAATTTTTCTTGCTTCTTCATTCAAAATCACTTTCTGTTCCGTCTTCTTGCATAACCTTGACCAAGGTCTTTTCAGCCTTGTCCAGCGTCGCTTGGAGCTCTTTTGACAAGACCATACCCTTTTGAAAGGCAGCAATCGCATCTTCCAAAGCAATTTCACCATTTTCCAAACTTTGGACAATAGTCTCCAGTTCTGCTAGATTTTCCTCAAATTTCTTTTGTTTTGACATCTTTAACCTCTAATTCTACTTGACCATCTCGCATCAAAAGCGTCACTTGGTCTTTTTTCTTCAAACTCTCAACCGAATCCACAACTGACTCTTCTTTTTTGACAATAGCATAGCCACGCGCCACAATTCGACTGGTATCCAACATCAACAAGGCTTCTGAAAGTCGCTTGACTTCAGCAACCTTGGCATCATAAACCAGCGCCATTTGGCTACGTAGGAGCTTATCCAACTGACCTAAACGGTCTTGATAGCGTTGGATTTTGGTAACAGGTGATAATTGAACCAGTCGATGCGTCCTTGCTTGTACTAGCTGTTTGTTATCAGAAATCCGTGTTCGCAAACTTTGTTTTAATCGCAGTTGCAGTTGATCCAAGCGTTGCAAATAGCTATCATACAAACGCTCTGGCTGTCTAAAGATAACAGACTGACTGCACTTTTTCAAAGATTCTTGTTTCTTCGATAGGACATTTCGGACTGCCGTAGCCATCCGTTTTTCCTGATTTTGCAAATGAGCTAATACATCCAACTTGGTCACAGGTGTTGCTAGTTCAGCAGCAGCTGTTGGTGTCGCAGCCCGTCTATCTGCCACAAAATCTGCCAAGGTCACATCCGTCTCATGCCCCACACTAGAGATAACTGGCAAACGAGATTCAAAAATAGCTCGTACCACAATTTCTTCGTTAAAGGCCCAGAGATCCTCTATGGAGCCACCACCACGACCAATAATCAGCAAATCCAAATCGTCTCGTTGATTAGCACGCGCAATATTCCGTGCTATTTCCTCCGCAGAGCCTTCACCTTGAACCTTGGTCGGATAAAGAAGAATGTCCACACCTGGAAAGCGCCTGCTGACGGTCGTGATAATATCTCGAATCACAGCTCCACTGCGACTGGTTACCACGCCAATTCTCTTAGAAAATTGGGGCAGAGGTTGCTTGAAGCGTTCTTGAAACAGGCCTTCTTCTGTCAATTTTTTCTTGAGTTGTTCAAACTGAATCGCAAGCGCACCAACCCCATCAGGCTCTGCCTTTTCAATGATGATGGAGTAGCTACCACTCGGTTCATAGATCTGTACGCGCCCAATCACATTGATTTTCATCCCTTCTTCCAGGTCAAAACCTAATTTCTGATAAATCCCAGACCAAATAGTCGCTTGAATAACTGCATGGTCATCTTTTAGGGAGAAATATTGGTGAGTAGGTCGTTTACGAAAGTTGGAAACTTGACCAGTTAAATAGACCCGTTCCAAGTAAGGGTCTTTATCGAATTTCATTTTCAGATACTTGGTCAAAGTTGTTACCGATAAATACTTTTCCATCTCCACCTACTATTCATTTTCTTGCTTTTCCATTGGTATTATTATACCAAAAATATGCCTAAAAATCTCCATTTATGTACCATTATAAGGTAAAAATAGAAAAAGGAGGCATGGCCTCCTCATGTGATTATTTGCTGTTTCGAGCTTCTTCCAAAATCTTTGCAATCTTGGTTGTCAAAAGGTCGATAGCCACTGTATTACTGACTCCCTCAGGAATGACGATATCAGCATAACGCTTGGTTGGCTCGATAAACTGATGGTACATTGGTTTGACAACGCCTAAATACTGGTCAATAACGCTATCAAGGCTACGTCCACGCTCTTCCATATCACGCTTGATACGACGAATAATGCGCACGTCATCATCCGTATCCACAAAAATCTTGATATCCATCAAATCACGCAGGCGCTTATCCTCCAAGACCAAAATCCCCTCAACGATAAAGACATCTTGAGGTTCTTGACGGTAGGTCTTGCTACTCCGTGTATGTTCTGTATAGTCGTAAGTCGGGATGTCCACTGGACGCCCTGCCAACAATTCCTTAATCTGCTCAATCATCAAGTCTGTATCAAAGGCAAAAGGATGGTCATAGTTGGTTTTGACACGCTCTTCAAAGGTCAAGTGAGACTGATCCTTATAGTATGAATCATGCTCAATCATGGAAATCTTTTCATCAGGAAAATGCGATAAAATGGCTCTTGAAACACTGGTCTTACCACCACCAGAACCACCTGTCACTCCGATAATGATTGGTCTATTTTGCATGCTATCCTCCGTTTTTTTATCCGTCGTCTATTCTATCACATTTTTAGCAAAATTTATAGTCTGGTTTTGGATAGTCTAGGGGAAACAATTCTAATTCCTACCCCCAAATTATACTAGCTAAAAACCTTCCTTGGTTTGTAGAGATTGTCTCGCTTCTCTAGAATGGCTAGCAAAGTATCGCCTTCAAAGGCAGCCAATTCCTTATCCGACTGTTCTAGTTCGATAAAACGTCCAAAGCGCACTTCTGTAGCCTGTTCTTGAGTTAGGAAAACTTTGACAAGATCCCCTGTCCCAATCTCTAGAGAATGTAGAAAGTCCAGTTGCCCAGCCTCCACTTTTTCAGCAATTTCTTCCAAGGTAAGAGCGTCTTCTAGTTGTAAACCGGCTGCACTAGTACGAGTTAACTGAGACATATGAGCCGCAAAACCAAGCTTCTCTCCTAAGTCAACCGACAAGGTACGAATATAGGTTCCCTTGCTGCATTTTACACGGAAAGTAAAGCGTGCAAGATGGCCATTATAAGAAATCAGACTTGTCCGTTCAAATTGATAAATGGTCACCTGACGTTCTGGACGCTCTACTTCCTGACCTGCACGCGCATACTCATAAAGCTTGCGACCATTGACCTTAACCGCAGAGTACATAGGCGGAATCTGGGTAATAGGCCCAGTCAAGCTAGCAATCACTTCATCGACAAGCTTTTCATCCAAGTGCGACAAAACAGGTGTCTCTGCGACCACTTCCCCACTGGCATCCTCAGTCGTCGTGGAATAGCCCAGAGTGATTTCCCCCTCATAGACCTTGCCCTCGTCCTGCATAAACTCGACCATGCGTGTTGCCTTGCCCACTGCAATAGGCAAAACACCCACCACATCCGGATCCAAGGTCCCACCATGACCAATCTTCTTGGTTCCCAAAATCTTACGCAGTTTAAAAACCGCATCATGCGAGGTCATCCCCGCTTCTTTTTTTAAGTTGATAATACCGTTCATTTTTGCTTTCTAATTCCCTTTTCACTTTACATCAACATATTCTATCTTAGACAGATTTTAAAACTATATCAGCTTATTTTTCTAAATACTTCCTAGCTTCCTGAACATAAAAGAGTTCTGGATTTTCATGGGCAATACTTTCAAACAAACTACGTGCATGTTCTTCATCTCCTTTTAATTGGGCATTGAGAGCGCCGTAATAAGAAAACACGATTCGAGCTAGCTTACTTTCTGGTTCAGTAATTTCGAAGTAGTCGTTCGCTTCTTTATTGAACACAATATCTTTTATGGCTTGGGCTTGAGCAACGAGTGTAGCTTTGCCTCCTTTAAAATCTGGTGCCTTGGACAATTGTTCCTCAAAGAAAGCAATATCTTGCGCATCTTGAAGATGAATGGAAACTGTTAATAGTTCAAAGCTTGATATTAAAAACGCAGGGGTTCTGAATCTCTTCCAAATTTTTTTCAAATCATATTTGGACATATTTTCCTTGGCAGCTTGAAAATCTCCTTTTAAATAAGCAACTCGACCTTGGATAATTTGGTAATTCTCACGATATGTTGCCCTAAAGGGCTTAATAGATTTTTCTGATTGAACTCTTAACATGTCTTCATATAGCTTAAGATCAATAGAATCGTGTAACACTAGAACAATAACTTTTCTAGATACAAATCTTAAATATAAAACAAGAATAAGGAATCCCAACATCAATGATATAAATATTAACGACCATAATTTTTCATTACCTTTAGATTCTAGAATCACTGCTATCACTCCCAAAGATATTCCTAAGACTGAACTAAGTTGAATAATAGTTTCTATTTGAAGTAAGATATCCTCCGTCGCTGAACTGACTATTTTTTTTACTAATTTCATATATTATTCTCATTTCACTAATTCTAAATATTTCTGCGCTTCCTGAACATAAAAGAGCTCTGGATTTTCATGGGCTATGCTTTCAAACAAACTACGAGCACGAGCTTCATCTCCTTTTAGCTGAGCATTAAGAGCTCCATAATAAGAAAACATGATTCGAGCTAACTTACTTTCTGGTTCGGTGGTATCGAAGTAGTCGTTTGATTTTTTCTTTAAAACAATATCCTCTATAGCTTTTATTATGTTTATTACAATCGTCTTCCTAGCAACCTGAGAATTTGTTCGAACTTTTAATGTAGCTAACATATCAATTTGGTTCGAAATTTCCTCTGTCTTATCAGCATGGATAAGTGAAAGAATCTTAAAGTAAGTTGTGGATAATTCGGTTTCAAATTTCTTATTAAAATTTTTACCCTCAAAATTTATTCGTTCCAAATTATCAAGTGTTTCTTCAAACTTTCCTTGGTAGTATAGCGATTGGGCAATAGCTAGTAAATAATTTGCATTATTAAACAGTTGTTGTGACTTAACCGAGTGTTCAGCCATATAACGATAATAACTTATGTGCTTGTCGAAATTAATATCTGTCAAAAAGATATTATCTACAGCTAATTTAACCAGTTTATTGTTTAATGAAATCAATGTCTCAAACCCAAAACATACTACCGTATAAGTAATGAATTTCATAAAATTCATTTCACCACCTTTAAATAATTCAACAACCATGCCTATAAATGATAGGCAAACTATAGGAATTAAGCAAATGTATACTATTTTTGTCAAATTATATAATTTGGGAATTTCAAATCCAGATATTTTCAACGAATAGTTATTTAATATCTCTTTCACCATTATCCTCCATTGTAGAACTTAAATATAAGAAGTCGCTCGCAATTACTAGAATCGCTATCAAGACTCCAAAGACAAATGTAGATGCACTAACGGTAACACCATCAATTAAAGTACCAATAACAAAAACTGTAGCAACTACCGCTTTTAAAATCTGTTCTCCATGATATACCTTTGACAATCCCGTCTCGTTAGTAGTTTTAATTGTTGCATAATCTTATTAACCTGATTATGCTCTTTCACATAGGTGACGTACGGTAAGAACTCATATCAGTTTTATCTTTCTAAATAGCTCTTCGTTTCCTGTACATAAAGTTGTAAATATTTAATGTAGACATACGACTATTTTAAAGTTATTTCATATTTAAGGCTACTCCCCCTTCAATGCTTCAAATTTCGCTTTCATAGTTGGATTTTTTCGAGTTAGTTTTTTAACAGAGACATCTTCCAATTTGTTGTTTGCAAGGCGAAGTTGGTTTTCGGATGTGGTTAGGAACTTCTTGACCTCTTCCATGCGTTTGATAGCCTTATCAATTTCATCGATTGCTTTACCAAAGTTGGTCGAAGCTGAATTATAGTTCTTAGCAAAAGCCTGTTTAAAGGCATCCAAGTCTTCTTCAAAATGCGTAATGTCAATATTTTGTTCGCGAACCAAGGCCAACTCCTGCTTATATTTAAGAGAATTAAGCGCTGCATTTCTCAAGAGCCCAATCAACTGGATAAAGAATTGAGGACGAACCACATACATCTTTTCATATTCATGACTTACATCCACGATACCCGTGTTGAAATAGTCGTTATCGGCCTCGAGCATAGTCACCAAAACCGCATATTCACAGTTCTTCTCCCGACGGTCCTTGTCTAATTCCTTGTAAAAATCTGCATTCTTGTGCTTCTTCTCAGTCCCATCCGCTTCATTTTTCATCTCAAACATGATTGAAATGATTTCGACCCCATTTTCATCACTCTCGCGGAAGATAAAATCCCCCTTAGACCCACGCGCTGAAACCTTGTTGTCCTTCTCAAAGTAGGCATTTGGAAAGGCAAAGCTGCGGACCTTGTTAAACTCACTCTCTGCATACTGTTCCAGACTTTCCCCGATAGCTTTTGTAGATTGTTGGGCCTTGAAATTCTTGTAAAATTCGACTTGTTCACTGGCTGCTTTGAGCTGGGCTTCGTAGTTTTGCTTAACAGAAGCAAGAGAAAGCTCGTTTTCTTTTTCTTGTAAAAGAAGCTGGTTTTTAACCTGATCACGTTCTTTTTCTAGGTCAGAGAGGGTCTTTTGCAGTTGATTTTCATGCTCTAAACGCAAGGTCGCCAATTGATTTTCCAAGGCCTGCACTTCCTTGTCCTTTGCTAATAAGGCCTGATGGCTTGTCTGTTCAACCTCTTTCTTGGCCAGTTCTTTCTCAGTATCAAAGTTTTGGATTTGACTCTGTAATTGCGCAATTTCTTGGTCTTTTTGAGCTAGTTTGGTCTGTTGTTCATTCATGGCCTTTTGCTCAGCCAAGGCCAGTTCCTGCTCCATCCGATCGTGCAATTCCTTATCAAACTCTGCTGTTCTCACTTGGGACAAAAGTTCGGCATACTGACTTTCATTTACTGTAAAGACTTCCCCACAGTTGGGGCATTTGATTTCGTTCATATCGTTCCTCTTTCTAGACTTCTTTAACCATTATATCATGCCTGCAGGAAAATCAAAAACAGCGAGTCGAAACCCACTGTTTAACTTCTCTTTCTTTAAATTTTTTCCAAGGCCAAGCGCAAGTCTTCAATCAAATCTTCTACATTTTCAAGACCGATTGACAAACGAATTTGGTTTGGTGTGATACCTGCTGCTTCAAGGTCTTTTTCTGACAATTGACCGTGAGTGGTTGTAGCTGGATGGACAACAAGCGATTTAGCATCTGCCACATTGGCAAGGTCAGAGAAGATTTCTAAATGATCAATTACCTTACGTGCTTCTGCCTCCCCACCTTTGACATGGAAGGTAAAGATTGAGCCAACACCTTTTGGCAAGTATTTCTCAGCCAAGGCATGGTAAGGACTATCTGCTAGTTTTGGATAATTGACCTTTTCTACCTTAGGATGGTTGACAAGGAAATCAACAATTTTCTCTGCATTTTGTACATGACGTTCCACACGAAGTGAAAGGGTTTCAAGTCCTTGAAGCAAGAGGAAGGCATTAAATGGCGACAAGGCTGCACCTGTATCACGGAGCAATTGAACACGAACAGCGATAATAAAGGCAGCCGCACCTACATCACGAGTATAGCTCAAATTGTGGTAGCTTGGGTCTTCCTCAACAAATTGAGGGAATTTTCCTGAAGCCGCCCAGTCAAAACGACCGCTATCGACAATCACTCCACCAATAGTCGTACCATGCCCACCGATAAACTTAGTCGCAGAGTGAATAGCAATATCTACACCGTGAGAGAAGACGTTAATCAAATACGGTGTAGCAAAGGTATTATCTGAAATGAGAGGAATCTGATGCTTATGAGCAATCTCTGCCAATTTTTCCAAATCTGGAATGTTAATCAAGGGGTTGCCCAAGGTTTCAATCAAGACAAGCTTGGTATTGTCATTGATAGCTGCTTCTACTTCCTCCAAATTATCCACATCGACAAAGGTTGTTGTGATCCCATAACGAGGAAGGGTTTCTTTCAAGAGATTGAAAGTTCCACCGTAAATAGTTGATGCTGCTACGACATGGTCACCAGCATGGGCAAGTGCCAAAATCGTATAAGTCACTGCGGCCATACCTGATGCTGTTGCAAGAGCTCCCACACCACCTTCAAGGGCAGCAATTCTTTCTTCAAAGGCAGCCGTTGTAGGATTAGTAATACGAGTATAGATGTTGCCTGGTTTTCTCAAGGCAAAAAGATCGGCACCTTCCTGCGTATCATCAAAAACGAAGGATGTTGTTTGATAAATCGGCACTGCACGAGACTTGGTTGCTGGATCAACTACTTGCCCAGCATGCAATTGTAAGGTTTCAAATTTAAAATCACGAGTCATAAAACGACCTCCAAATAGTTTGATTAAGGATATTGTAGCACCTTAAGTTATAGTTTACAAATATCAGTTTTCTATATTTTGATATAAGAAATAGCTATTACTCTATTTTAAAAACGAAAAAAGCACGACTCAATCGTGCTCATTTTCTTAATCTACATAAGTATCTTCATTTTTATTGAGGAAGGCATATGGAAGACCAACCAAGAGACCACCACCGATCAAGTTCCCAATGAAGGTTACCCCCCAGTGACGAAGCATATTTCCAACACCGAAGTTAGCAATTGAATCAGCAGCAACACTGAATTTTACAATCGCGAAAGAAGCAAAGTTCGCCGCAATGTGCTCGTTTGTTAAGAATACAAACATGTAAATCGCTGACAACACAAGCCAAAGTTTGGCACCACCATCTTTGACCAAAACAAATGAAAGAATCGCAATATTTACGAAAATATTTGCCAAAATCGCCTCAAGCAAGATTAATTCATTTGAGCGGCCTAACTTCATCTCAACAACCCCTGAAATGAAACTATCGTGTGTCAGATGTGCATAGGCTGCTGAGTGGGCAAAGCCCCAACCTGCTATCAAAGCCCCGATAAGGTTGAACAAGGTACAGTAAAGTAAAATCTCAGCTGTCTTTCTCCAAGAGATTTTTTTCAAGAAACTACCCGCAGTCAAGAACATCATGTTTGATGTTACCAACTCGGCATTCAAGAAAACAATGTAGGCCAAGCCCCAAGCAAAGACAAATGGGAAGAGGAAGCGTCCACTACCTGGTACGATCTTATTAATCAAGTCAGCCCCAACTGCGCCCGCAGCCGTACTAAATGTTAGAAATGCACCTGCAAACATGGAACGAATCGCATACTTAAATTTGCTTTGACTATAAAGACTTTCCTTCTTCTTGCAAGCAAATTCAATCTTTGAGATAAATTCTGAAGAAACCATAATAAACTCCTAAAACTTTTATTTGTGATAATTATAACATAAAATAGATATAATGAAAAGCCTTTCCTAATTGCATTTTTAATAAATTTATAAATCTAGCAATCGTTTACATTGTTTTAATAATAAGCTTTTATAAATTTTAGTTATCAGAATATTGAGGTTACATGGAATAACTTTTATTCTATTTAATATATTTTATTGTTACAATTTAAAAACGATTTTCTCTGCAAGCCTATTTTGTAAAAGAAAAAGAGAGAATCGTTCTGATTCTCCCTGATACACTGACTCTTCTTAATCAACATATGTATCTTCATTCTTATTTAGAAAGGCATACGGTAAACCAATCAGAAGACCTCCACCTATAAAGTTAGCAATAAAGGTTACACCCCAATGTCGAAGGATATTTGGAAGATCAAAGTGAGGTACTTGATCAGCAATCATGCTGAATTTCATAATACTAAAGGAAGCAAAATTGGCAGCGATGTGCTCATTGGACAAGAAGACAAACATGGAAATAGCTGATAAAATGATCCATAGTTTGGCAGCACCATCTTTCACTAGTATAGATGAAAGAATGGCAATATTTACAAATACATTGGCAAGAATTCCCTCAAGCAAGACTAAATCACTTGGACGCGCCAATTTCTTGGCTACAAGCTTAGGAAGGAAGCTATCATGGGTCAAATGCGAAAAGGCTGACGAGTTGGCAAAGGCCCATCCAGCTACCAAGGCACCAATGAGATTAAACAAAGTACAATAGAGTAAAATAATCATTGCCTTTTTCCACTCAATCTTTTTCAAAAATGCACCTGCTGTTAAATACATCATATTGGAAGTTACCAATTCCGCATTTAGGAAGACAATATAAACCAGCCCCCAAGCAAAAACAAATGGGAACAGGAAATACCCACTACTTGGAACAATACTATTAAGTAAATCTGCACCAATAGCACCAGCAGCTGTACTGAAGGTTAAAAAAGCACCTGCAAACATAGAACGAATCGCATACTTTAACTTACTTTGCTTGAAAAGACTTTCTTTCTTGTGGCAATAATAATCAATCTTCGAAATAAACTCTGACGAACTCATAAACGTCTCCTATTTTTTTATATTTAGTATTATAACAAAAAATATTAAAATAGGTAATTGTTTTTGAAAAATGCTAGTATTTGTATTGATTTATCATTACTTAACATGCTTATAAAGCAATATAAAAAGAACCAGTAAAATAAAATGTTTACTGATTCTTTAACTATTAATAGCGTTGTTTATATGGTTGATTGAAAGCTGTTAGAATTTCTTCAGGGGTTTGTGAATAATCTTTTTCTTCTTTTAAGTCACCTTTAACGATAATCCGTTCTGTCGCATCATAGTCAACACAGGTTACAAGTGTGATTTCATCAACACCATTACGGTCATCAATCTCGTCAACTCGATCTGGAGTCACATGCTTCACTTCACGGATTTCGTAGGTATAAACTTTATCCTTATCAGTTAGATAAATTTTCATCCCATTTTTAGCGCGTGCCAGTGGGGAAAAAAGCATTTGACTGGCATTTTCCGCAGTGAAAATGTGATGGCTAGCAAGTGAATAGTTTCCTTTCCCCATCACTTGATCACGCTTCATTGTACCTGCACCATAGAAGAGATTAACATTATCCAGTCCCTTAAAAATAGGCAAGTTAATTTCTACCTCAGGGACAGCAATTCCACCGATAACTGGCAATTTTTGCGAATCCCATTGTGAGGACAAGACAGCTTCTGACGAGATGGCTTTTACGGAATCAAAGTCAAAATTCCCTTCTGTATCTTGATTTTCTTCCAATTTTTCTTTTGATACTTGGCTGACTTGGTATTTATTGGTATTCCAAACCATGAACATATCACGAATTTTTGAATTGAAAATCAAAGCTACTGACAAGAGGATTAAAAAACCTGCCAAGATATTGATTAGTAAATTTTTACGGTTTGTTTTCTTTTTGTTCTTTTTATGAGGCATTATGCTTCACCTTCTGTTTCGTTTTCTGTCCCAACCTCTTCTTTTTCTGCCGCTGTAACCGTAGTAAAGGTTACAATTTTAGCATCTTGGTCCAGGCGCATCACTTTAACTCCCATAGTTGAGCGACCTGTTTGTGAAATATTGGCAACGTTGGTTCGAATCATGACACCTGTATCAGTGATAATCATCAAATCTTCATCACCTTTAACTGTCATAAGACCAGCAAGGGAACCATTCTTTTCCGTAATTTTAGCAGTTTGCATCCCTTTACCACCACGACCTTTAGTTGGATATTCAGTCGCAACTGTGCGCTTACCATATCCTTTGTCTGTGATGATAAGAACCTCGTCCTGGTCTGTAATCACACTAGCACCAACAACTGTGTCCCCCTCACGGAGATTAACACCTTTCACACCCGTAGCGATACGGCTCATTCCACGAACGGCTGATTGATTAAAGCGAACTGCATAACCAAACTTGGTACCAATGATAATATCCGTATCTTCTTCTGTCAGTAAGACATTAATCAATTCATCTTCATCCTTGAGGTTCAAAGCCTTGAGACCATTCTGGCGAATGTTAGCAAATTCCTTAACGCTGGTTCTCTTCACAATACCATGACGGGTTGTGAAGAAGAGGTAAGCATCATCACTGCGTTCAGACTCAACATTGATGATGGTTTGAATACTTTCGCCTTCATCCAATTTCAAAAGATTGACAATCGGCAAGCCCTTAGCAGTACGGCCATACTCAGGAATTTCATAGCCTTTCAGGCGATAAACACGGCCTTTATTTGTAAAGAAGAGTAGGTGATCATGGGTGCTAGTCGACACTAACTCACGAACAAAATCGTCATCCTTAACACCTGTTCCTTGAACACCGCGGCCACCACGTTTTTGAGCGGTGAACTCAGCTTGGTCGAGACGTTTGATGTATCCCTTGTTAGAAAGTGTAATCAAGACATCCGTTTCTTCAATCAAGTCCTCATCTTCGAGGCTTAAGACTTCACCAACCATCAATTCCGTACGACGTTGGTCACCAAATTTACGCTTGACTTCGTCTAATTCATCTTTAATGATTTGAGAAACACGTTCTGGCTTAGCTAGAATATCTGCTAAATCTGCAATCAGAGCCAAGAGGTCATCATACTCAGACTGAATCTTATCGCGTTCCAAACCTGTCAAACGACGAAGACGCATATCAAGAATGGCTTGACTTTGACGTTCAGATAACTTGAATTTGCTCATCAACTCAGCTTGTGCTTCAGCATCCGTTTCACTAGCACGGATGATACGAATCACTTCGTCGATATGGTCTAGCGCAATCAAGAGACCTTCTAAAATATGAGCACGCGCTTCCGCTTTTTCCTTGTCAAAACGTGTCCGACGAACAACCACTTCTTTTTGGTGCTCAATATAAGCATCCAAAATCTGACGAAGAGACAAAATCTTGGGTACACCATTTTGGATAGCAAGCATATTGAAACCAAAGTTGGTTTGCATCTGGGTCATCTTGAAAAGATTGTTGAGGATAACATTTGCTGAGGCATCGCGCTTAACTTCGATAACAAATCGAACACCTTCACGGTTTGACTCATCACGTACTGCTGTTATTCCCTCAATGCGTTTTTCCTGAACCAAACGAACAATATGCTCATGTACCTTGGTTTTATTTACCATGTATGGAAATTCTGTCACAACGATGCGCTCACGGCCAGTCTTAGTTTCTTCGATTTCAGTACGAGAACGAAGAACAATGGAGCCTTTACCAGTTTCGTAGGCCTTATGAATGCCTGATTTCCCCATAACGAGAGCACCAGTTGGAAAATCTGGCCCAGGCAAGACTTCCATCAAGTCCTTAGTGGTCACTTCAGGATTGTCCATGACCAACTTCACCGCATCAATGGTTTCTCCCAAGTTGTGAGGCGGAATATTAGTTGCCATCCCAACCGCAATACCAGTTGCTCCATTAACTAAAAGATTTGGAAAGCGTGCTGGCAAGACCAAGGGTTCACGTTCATTGGCATCATAGTTATCAACGAAATCAACTGTATTTTTGTTAATATCACGAAGCATTTCCAGAGCAATCTTGCTCATACGTGCCTCAGTGTAACGCTGGGCGGCAGCACCATCACCATCCATGGAACCAAAGTTCCCATGACCATCTACAAGCATGTAACGGTAACTCCACCATTGAGCCATACGGACCATGGCTTCATAGATAGAGGAATCCCCGTGTGGGTGATATTTACCCATGACATCCCCAGTAATACGAGCAGATTTTTTATGTGGTTTGTCTGGAGTAACACCCAATTCATTCATTCCATAGAGAATCCGACGGTGAACAGGTTTCAATCCATCTCGAACATCAGGAAGGGCTCGCGCTACGATAACACTCATGGCGTAGTCGATAAAGCTCGTCTTCATCTCCTTTGTCAGATTGACATTCACTAAATTTCTATCCTGCATTAATAAATGCCTCATTTCACTATTAGTAATTAACTATATTATACCATAATGTCCGCTATATTTCAGGTATCTAAAATCACTAAAACGTTTACATCAAGAACTGAAATGCATATCCGTGACAAAGCTTTTCAAAAGTGATAAAATTGAAATAACTGGGGAAATCCCTGAATAAAATTAAGGAGATGTTTAGAATAATGACTTCAACTAAACAACACAAAAAAGTTATCCTTGTCGGTGATGGTGCTGTAGGTTCTTCTTACGCTTTTGCACTTGTTAACCAAGGAATTGCACAAGAGCTTGGAATTATCGAAATTCCACAATTGCATGAAAAAGCTGTTGGTGATGCACTTGACCTTAGTCATGCCCTTGCCTTCACTTCACCTAAAAAAATCTATGCAGCTCAATACTCTGACTGTGCAGACGCTGACCTTGTTGTAATCACTGCAGGTGCGCCTCAAAAACCAGGTGAAACTCGTCTTGACCTTGTAGGTAAAAACCTTGCTATCAACAAATCAATTGTAACTCAAGTTGTTGAATCAGGTTTCAAAGGTATCTTCCTTGTTGCTGCTAACCCAGTTGACGTCTTGACTTACTCAACTTGGAAATTCTCTGGATTCCCTAAAGAACGCGTTATCGGTTCAGGTACTTCACTTGACTCAGCTCGTTTCCGTCAAGCACTTGCTGAAAAATTGGATGTTGATGCTCGTTCAGTCCACGCCTACATTATGGGTGAACACGGTGACTCTGAGTTCGCTGTTTGGTCACACGCTAACATCGCTGGTGTAAACCTTGAAGAATTCCTTAAAGACACTCAAAATGTTCAAGAAGCTGAATTGATTGAATTGTTCGAAGGTGTTCGTGATGCAGCTTACACAATCATCAACAAAAAAGGTGCAACATACTACGGTATCGCAGTAGCCCTTGCTCGTATTACTAAAGCAATCCTTGACGATGAAAACGCAGTACTTCCACTTTCAGTATTCCAAGAAGGTCAATACGGAGTTGAGAACGTCTTTATCGGTCAACCAGCTGTTGTTGGTGCACATGGTATCGTTCGTCCAGTAAATATCCCATTGAACGACGCAGAAACTCAAAAAATGCAAGCATCTGCTAAAGAATTGCAAGCTATCATTGACGAAGCATGGAAAAATCCAGAATTCCAAGCAGCTTCAAAAAACTAATTTAGCTATAGACAACTCCTTGAATCATCAGGGAGTTGTTTTTTTCTGTATTATAGTAGATTGAAATAAGATATGAACAAATTAATTTCTAGAAATATTTTAGCAGCCACGACGTACTATTCTAGCTGCAATCCACTATAAGAACTAAACATTTTATGAAATTTTCGTACAAAAAACAACATCCCTTTAAAAGCTATCATGTCATGGCTTGGGCATGAAGACAAAAAGACTACCAATCAGATTTATACTCACATCACAAAAAGTATGGAACAAGCAACGATTTACTCTTTAGCTACAGTTGCATTAAATCAAAAGTAAAAACTTTGCTCATATACAAAAAAGCCCATCATACAGGCTATACAGCTTGATACGATAGGCTATTTTTCTATTAATTAACGTACTGTACGGATACGCATTGTGTTTGTACGAACAGCTTCTCCAACTGGTACACCAGCAACAATAACGATATCGTCACCAGATTCTACTAGACCTGCTTCAACTGCTTTACGTTCAGCAATTTCAAACATATCATCAGTTGATGATGGAGCATCTGTCAACATTGGGATAACACCCCAGTTCAACATCAAACCACGTTCTGTCAATTCGTCGAATGTCAATGCCAAGATATCAGCATTTGGACGGTATTTAGAGATCAAACGTGCAGTGTGACCTGTCTTAGTAAGAGTTACAACCAATTTAATGTCCATTGAGTTAGTAGCATCTTTAACAGCTGAAGCCATTACTTCTGTCTTAGAGTTACGTTCGAATGAATCTGAGTTCAAACGTCCGTATTCGTTAAGAAGAGTTTGAGCGTTCTTATCGATTGTAGCCATTGTAGTTACTGACTCAAGTGGGTATTTACCATTTGCAGACTCACCTGAAAGCATTGTTGCGTCAGTTCCGTCAATAACAGCGTTAAATACGTCTGATACTTCTGAACGAGTTGCACGTGGTTTTTCAGTCATTGTTTCAAGCATGTTTGTTGCAGTGATAACAACTTTACCTGCAGCATTGACTTTAGTGATGATCATTTTTTGGTAAACTGGAACCATTTCGAATGGTACTTCGATACCCATGTCACCACGAGCGATCATGATACCATCAGCAGCTTCGATGATTTCATCCAAGTTATCGATACCTTGTTGGTTTTCGATTTTAGCGAACAATTGAACATGTCCGTTTCCAGTTTCTTCACAGATTGCACGAACTTCGTTCACATCTTTTGCAGTACGTACGAATGAAATAGCGATGAAGTTGATACCTTGTTCAAGACCGAAACGGATATCGTCGTTATCGCGTTCAGCAAGAGCTGGGAAAGGAATTTTAGTGTTAGGAATGTTCACACCTTTTTGTTTAGCGATGATACCATCGTTTTCAACTTCAACTTCAAATTCACGAGTTGCATCATCTTTAGCAACCACACGAAGACCAAGTTTACCATCGTCAACCAAAACTTGACGACCAACTTCAACATCATCATAGATATCAAGAGCACCAGCAACGTTCAATGCAATCACATCACGAGTTGATTTGATTCCTTGTTTAGTTGCAACACGGATTTTCTCACCAGTTTTATATGAATACTCTTTAGCTTCACCTTCGAACAATTCTGTACGGATTTCTGGTCCTTTTGTATCAAGAAGGAAACCAACTTTTTTACCTGCAAGTTTTTCTGCAAGTTTAACAGTTGCCATACGCTCACCTTGTTCTTGGTGGTCACCGTGTGAGAAGTTGAAACGGAATGTGTTAGCACCAGCTTCAATCAATTTGGCAATGTTTTTAGCTGAAGCTTCAACATCAAGTTTTTCACCCCAGTATCCGTCATCACCAAATTTTTTACCACCACGGATTTCTACCGCAGGTCCCAAAGTTGCAACGATTTTTACACGTTTATTCATGATTTTTGTGACTCCTTTATATATGACCTTTTTGGTCTTATTAACTAAATTATAAATTATGACAAGCTCTTATTCAAGCTAGATAGCTCAAGGTCAGCCTTGTGTGGGTTGTTAACCACAATCTTACCATCTGCAGTCAAGCTAAACAATGCTCCTTCTTCTGCAGTTCCAAGAATTGGGTTTTCAACCATTTTCTCGTTACGGATACCAACCGCAACACCACCGATACCTTCTTTAAGAAGTTTAACAGCATGGGCACCCATACGTGACGCCAAAACACGGTCACGCGCAGTTGGAGAACCACCACGTTGAATATGTCCAAGTTCTGTCACACGAAGGTCGCTTGTATCCCCAGCTTCTTTTAGTTTTTGACCAAATTCAGCTGCTGACATAACACCTTCTGCCAAGACGATGATATTGTGTTTTTTACCACACTCATAACCGCATTTAATGCTTTCAACGATATCTTCAATCTTGAATCCTTCTTCAGGAATGATGATTTCATCAGCACCAGTTGCAATACCAGCCCAAAGAGCGATATCACCAGCGTTACGTCCCATAACTTCGATAACAAATGTACGACGGTGACTTGATGATGTATCACGAATCTTATCGATAGCGTCCATAGCAGTCGTAACTGCTGTGTCAAAACCGATTGTGAAGTCAGTACCAACGATATCGTTATCGATTGTACCTGGAAGACCGATAGCTGGGAAGCCATGCTCAGTCAAACGCATAGCACCGTGGTAAGATCCGTCACCACCAATAACAACTACACCTTCAATCCCGTGTTTTTTCAATTGCTCAATCCCTTTAAGTTGCCCTTCAAGTTGAGCGAACTCTGGGTAGCGAGCTGAGTGAAGGAAAGTACCACCACGAGAAATGATGTCCCCTACTGAAGCTGCATCTAGGGGATGAATTTCACCGGCAACCATACCAGCATATCCATCATAGATACCAAACACTTCCATTCCTTCTGAAATTGCTTGACGAACAACTGCGCGGATGGCAGCGTTCATACCAGGGGCGTCTCCACCACTAGTCAAAACAGCAATACGTTTCATATTGGTTATGCTCCTTTTTCTTTTAACATTCTTACTGATTATACCACATTTACGTTGAAAATTCTTCTATTTTCCGTAATTTTAGCGATAAATCGTTTTCATAACCATTCCATTCAATTTCGCCTCTAATTCATCAGATTTAGCTACAAAATGGTTTGGAGAAACAATTGTTCTCTGCTCCTCTTCATACCTGATAATGACTGGGATTGGGCCTTTATACTGGTCTAAAATACGTGACATTTCTTGATCCGAGTCATGATTTTTCACCTGAATCCAAAAGCGCTCAGCCACTGCTTCTCTTATTTCTTGTGCAATCATTTGCAGACGACCGTCACGTGACTGGACTTTCCCTTTAATATAGTAGAAGGCTCCTTCTCTTACTTCCTGAGCAACCTGTCGATATAAATCTGAAAAGAGGGTAACATCCAATTTTTTCTTACTGTCATCCACCTGTAAGAAAGCCATATTTTCACCTTTTTTGGTACGAATTACTTTTATCTTCTGAACTTCAACCAAGATAATAGCATAGCTATTTTCTGACAAATTCCCAATTGGAGTAATCGGATAAATAGCCTTACTTGCAATAGCTTGTAGAGGATGTTTGCTCACGCCTACTCCTAGGAGCTCTTGTTCCATGTAGAATTTTTCTTGGTCCGTCCAGTCCTCCGAATCTTGCCAACTATAGATGGTCTCTCCAAATAAGCTTCCTAATACTTTCACAAATTCAAATAGATTAGCTAAATTATTGAATACTTTTTGACGATTTTTTTCAAATGAATCGAAAAGACCAACTTTTACCAAAGGTTCCAGCAAGGGAAGTTTCAAATAATTCTCAGGTAGTTTAGCTAAAAAATCTTCAATATTAGAATAAGGTCTATGTTCAATAATCCAAAGCGCCAAATCCTTGCTGAGTCCCTTAATCGATTTCAGACCTAGATAGATAGACTTGTTGGCAATTTTATCGTGATAGGGAATAGTATTGATGGATAATGGGGCTACTTCAAAACCTGCTTCTAAGGCATCTGTTACATAATCACTGTTGGCAGAATTCAACATAATCTGATAAAAAATCGCTGGATAATGTGTTTTGAAATAGGCCAACTGGAAAGCCAAGGCTGAGTATGCATAGGCATGAGAACGGTTAAAACCATAACCTGCAAACTTCTCCATGACATCAAAGACCTGCTCTGCCTTTTCCGCAGTATGTCCAGCTTCTAATGAACCTTGAATAAAAGAAGCTCTCATCTCATGCATGGCAGAGGCATCCTTTTTCCCCATAGCTCGACGCAAAATATCGGCTTTCCCAAGACTAAATCCAGCAAAACGCTGAGCAACCTGCATAACCTGCTCCTGATAGAGCATAATTCCGTAAGTTGGAGCCAAAATATCCTCCAGTACTGGATCCAGAACAGTCACTTCTTCCTGCCCATGTTTTCTTGCCACAAAATTATTGATGTAGTCACTTGCACCTGGTCGATTTAGGGAAGTAGTTGCTACGACATCTTCAAAACAGACTGGTTGGACACGCTTGAGCAGGCGAATAGCACCAGGTTGTTCAAATTGAAAGATACCTTTTGTATTACCAGAAGCAAAAAGAGCTAGCGTTTCTTTGTCTTCCAAATCTATTTCTTCAATTTTAAGGTGAATACCTTCTGTTTCAGCAAGCAACTCTTGCATTTTCTGAACAAAGGTCAAATTTCGTAGCCCCAGAAAATCCATTTTCAAAAGTCCACTAGCTTCAACTCCATGAGCATCATATTGAGTCAGTGGAATTTCGTCACCATGCTTTAGAGGGATGTAATTGGTCAAATCTTGGTCACTGATTACAACACCAGCTGCATGGATAGAGGTTTGTCTTGGATATCCTTCAATCTTGCAGGCAATTTCAAAGGCTTTTTGGTATTCTAACTTACTATTGATTTGCTGACGAAACTGCAGATTGCCCTCATAGGCTGACTTAAGATTGTCCCGAAAACTGATTTTCTTAGTAATTGCAGATAATTCATACTCGGGCACACCAAAGCGTTTCAATACATCTCGAAGAGCTTGCTTAGCCCCAAAGGTAGAAAAAGTAACGATTTGAGCAGCATGTTTACTGCCATATTTATTGCCAACATACCTGATAAAATCTGGACGATAAATATCAGGAATATCAATATCAATATCAGGCATAGTATAGCGTTCACGATTGAGGAAACGTTCAAAAATCAGATTTTTCTCTACTGGGTCAATCCCTGTAATGTCTAGAGCATAGGAAACCAAGCTACCAACTGCGGAACCTCGTCCCATTCCCATATAATAGCCATTCGAACGTCCAAAACGCAATAAATCCCAAACAACCAAGAAATAATCATCAAAGCCCATATCATGAATAACAGCCAATTCTTGGTCTAGACGGTCTTGATATTCTTTACCAGTTAACCTCTTCTGAGCAAGCCCCAATTCAGCACGTTCTCTCAACTCTTCTACTGCTGGTCTAGCTGGATTAAAACGAGGCAGTTTCAGACTAGTATCCAAGTTATAAGAGATACCTGAAATCAGCTTTTCTAAGTTTTCCAAGGCTTGAGGAAAACGTTCTTGGAATAGTTTCTCTAAAGAACTTGCTGATATAAAAACATCTTGTCTCGAACGCAAAGGGACTTCTCTGAGCGGTAGGTTTTCTTTAATCGCTGTTAATACTTGAAGAACTTCTCTATCCTTACTTTCAAATGTATTGACCCGATACAATGGCAAAATAGGATGGTGAAATTCGCTGGCCAGTGTTTCTGGGTAAACCCCTATATAGTAATCACAGCCTAGATTTAATAACTCAAGTTCTTCAAAATAAGGCACAATTACCGCAATATCCTCTAGATACTGAGATAGAACTGACCAACTTTTCTCCCCCTGCATCTTGGCTGTTGAAAGTTTCATCAACTGCTGATAGCCCACACTAGATAGAGCTAAAAAGCGCAGATTCACATCCTTGTCATCTACAAGCACATTCATTTCAAGCCCTAATAAAGGATGAATGCCGTATTTTTTTGTAACCTCTAGAAAGTCGAAAGCCCCATAAAGATTGTCAATATCCATCATAGCCAGATGAGTGTATCCATAGTCTTTTGCTACTCTCACATACTTGTCAATTGAAATGACACTCTCCATAAAACTATAGACTGTTTTTGTATCTAGTTGTGCGATCAATTTACACTTCTCCTCTATCGTTCTCACTATATTATACCATTTTCTTTAAATTTCTATTAGTATTACTGATGCTTTAATATCTGATAACTCAAATCATAGTTGACTAGACGATCCTTGCCCGATTTTCAACAGCATCGCTAATATTTTTGTATTTAAGCTTATCATTTTACATGTTTATTTCATAAATACTTATTTTTATTTATTATAATTTCTGTTAATTTTTATAGTTTCTTTTCTCTCTATTTTTTGATATAATAACCTCAATATATTTCATAAATAGGAGGTTTTATGCGTTTTAATCAATTCAGCTATTTTGCGCTACCTAGAGATACAATTATCTTTGAATTAAAAAAGTATGGATTCGATTTACCGGTCAATATTACAAATAAAAAAACGCTTGAAGCGTTTCTTATTCGTTTCTTTTTTAATTACAAAGATAGCACCTATCCCCTATCCAGTTTAGCAGTTGATAAAGAAACTGACTTACTGACATTTTTTCAGTCAGACAAAGAACTGACTGCAGATATTTTCTATACTGTAGCCTTTCAACTTTTAGGTTTTTCTTATTTGGTTGACTTTGAAGACAGTGATGTTTTTCGTAAAGAGACTGGTTTTCCCATTGTATATGGTGACTTGATTGAAAATCTCTATCACTTACTCAATACTCGCACTAAAAAGGGGAACACTCTTATCGACCAACTTATCAGTGACGGTCTTATTCCTGAGGATAATGACTATCACTACTTTAACGGCAAGAGTTTGGCTACTTTTTCTAGCCATGATGTCATTCGTGAAGTTGTTTACGTTGAGACTCGTGTCGATACTGACCGAAAAGGGCTACCAGACTTAGTCAAGGTCAGCATTATTCGTCCTCGTTATGACGGGCAAATCCCTGCTATCATGACTGCAAGTCCCTATCATCAGGGAACAAATGATAAAGCCAGCGATAAAGCTCTTTACAAGATGGAGGGCAATCTCGAGGTTAAACCTGCTCACAAGATTGAGCTAGAGGAACCTCAACTAAATCTCGTCCAACCTCAAGGTCAAGCTGAGCTTGTGTCAGAAGCTGAGGAAATGCTAACGCACATCAACGCTAGCTATACACTCAACGACTACTTCCTTCCACGAGGTTTTGCCAATCTCTATGTATCAGGTGTTGGTACCAAAGACTCTACTGGTTTCATGACTAACGGAGACTACCAGCAAATCGAGGCTTATAAAAATGTCATTGACTGGCTCAATGGTCGCTGCCGTGCCTTTACTGACCATACGCGCCAGCGTCAAGTCAAAGCTGACTGGTCAAACGGAAAAGTTGCCACAACTGGACTTTCCTATCTAGGTACCATGTCCAATGGTCTGGCGACTACAGGTGTAGATGGTTTAGAGGTTATCATTGCCGAGGCTGGCATTTCTTCATGGTACAACTACTACCGTGAAAACGGTCTGGTGACTAGCCCAGGTGGTTATCCAGGTGAGGACTTTGACTCCCTTGCTGAACTAACCTACTCTCGTAATCTCTTGGCTGGTGACTATATCCGTGGTAATGAGGCTCACCAAGCTGACTTAGAAAAAGTAAAAGTGCAACTGGATCGCAAATCTGGTGACTATAATCAGTTTTGGCATGATCGCAATTATCTGCTCAATGCCCATAAGGTAAAAGCAGAGGTTGTCTTTACTCATGGTTCTCAGGATTGGAATGTCAAACCACTTCATGTTTACCAGATGTTTCATGCTCTTCCAGCTCATATAAACAAGCACCTCTTTTTCCATAATGGCGCTCATGTGTACATGAACAACTGGCAGTCCATTGACTTTCGTGAATCCATGAATGCCTTATTGACTAAGAAATTACTGGGAGAAGATACAGATTTTCAACTCCCTACTGTCATTTGGCAGGATAATACAGCTCCTCAGACTTGGTTATCACTTGATACCTTCGGTGAGCAAGATAACTTTGAAACATTCTCACTTGGTCAAGAAGAGCAAGTTATTCAAAACCAGTATTTAGATAAGGATTTTGAGCGTTATGGTAAGACATACCAGACCTTCAATACGGAACTCTATCAAGGGAAAGTCAATCAGATTACTATTGACCTTCCTGTGACCAAGGATCTCCACCTGAACGGTCGTGCCCAACTCAATCTTCGTATCAAATCCAGTACAAATAAGGGGCTCTTATCTGCCCAACTGCTAGAATTTGGACAGAAGAAATACCTACAACCTTATCCAGCTGTATTAAGTGCTAGAACCATTGACAACGGTCGCTACTACATGTTGGAAAATCTTAACGAATTGCCTTTTCGTGAAAATGCACAACGCGTCGTGACAAAAGGCTACCTCAATTTACAAAATAGAAATGATTTACTGTTAGTAGAGGATATTACTGCAGATGAATGGATGGATGTGCAATTTGAACTGCAACCAACTATTTACAAGTTAAAAGAAGGAGATACTCTTCGTTTAGTCCTCTATACTACTGACTTTGAAATCACAATCCGTGACAATACCGCTTACCACCTGACTGTTGATCTTGAACAGTCTACACTTATCCTACCTTATCAAAAGGTATAATATATTAGAATTTCAATACGGAACTATTTCCACTTGAACAGTTGAAACAAACATAAACTTTGGGTCAACTTCAATCCCAATATGGGCTTATGATAGGTCTACACGGGAGCTTAGACAAAAGATACTAAGACCCTAACCAACATATGTACTCATTAATAACACTCGCTACCACTCCACATGTTGGACAATCTCTGTGAATTGACATTAATCGTAAATTCACAACAAGTCGTGACAAAAGGCTACCCTAATTGAATGATTTACTGTTAGTAGAGGACACCAATGTAGATAAACGGATAGATACCCAATTCATCTACACCCAACTAGTGACAAGTTAAAAGAAGGAGATTTCCTCCGTATAGTTCTCTATACTACTGACTTTGAAATCATCATACGTGACAATACCGCTTACCACTCGACTGACGTTCTCGTTCAGTCCACGCTTTCTGTACCTTGTACAAGGAGTAATATTTTATGAATAAATCTGAACACCGACACCAACTCATACGAGCTCTTGTAACTAAAAACAAGATTCATACACAGGCTGAGTTGCAAGCCCTTCTTGCTGATAACGACATTCAAGTTACCCAGGCAACTCTCTCACGCGACATAAAAAATATGAACCTGTCAAAAGTACGTGAAGAAGACAACTCTTACTACGTGCTCAATACAGGCTCTATCTCAAAATGGGAGAAACGTCTCGAAATCTACATGGAAGATGCTCTTGTCTTGATGCGCCCAGTTCAACACCAAGTCCTATTAAAAACACTTCCTGGACTTGCTCAATCCTTTGGTTCTATCATTGATGCTTTAAGTTTCTCTGACGCTATCGCTACTCTCTGTGGTGATGATGTCTGCCTTGTCATCTGTGAAGATGCAGAAGCTGCCCAAAGATGCTTTGAAGAACTGAAAAAATTCGCTCCACCATTTTTCTTTGAAGAATAACAAAATTCCGTGTCCTGATGAGGCACGGAATTCTTTTATATTCTTTACTGAGATGGATTTTCTTTTTTAGTTCGTGCTAATCTCAGAGCACGATTTGGATTGAGACGATTAAATAGTTCTTCCAATTTCTTTTCATTCCAAACATCTGCGGCGGAAACAAAATTGCCATCCGCATCTCGGAAAGATATCGGTTTATCTCCCATATCAGTCTCCTAGTCTACAAATTCAAACTCAAATTTACCAATTCGGACCAAGTCACCATCTTTAGCACCACGCGCACGAAGGGCTTCATCAACCCCCATACCACGTAATTGACGGGCAAATTTCATGACTGATTCGTCACGATCAAAGTTGGTCATATTAAAGAGTTTCATGAGTTTTTCACCAGAAAGTACCCATGTCGCATCGTCATCACGACTAATTTCAAAGGCTTTTTCTTCCTCATCAAATCCATAGTAAGCTTCTTCTTCCATATCTGACTCGTCGTAGAGCAAGAATTCTGGTGTCTTGTCTAACAATTCAGCTGTAGCATCCAAAAGTGTAGCCAGACCTTGCTTGGTCAAACCAGATATTGGGAAGATAGCTGGTAACTCTTCAAATTCATCATAGTTTTCAGCTAATTTTTTCTTGAATTCTTCAAGATTTTCCTGACTCTCAGGCATATCCATCTTATTGGCTACAATAATCTGTGGACGCTCCATGAGACGAAGATTGTATGACTCCAGCTCTTTATTGATGGCAAGATAATCCTCATATGGATCACGGCCTTCGCTAGCTGACATATCAATGATATGGAGGATGACACGTGTACGTTCGATATGACGGAGGAACTGGGTTCCCAGACCGACACCTTGACTAGCCCCTTCAATCAAACCTGGCAGATCGGCTACTGCAAAGGATTCACCTGATTGGGTGCGAACCATACCTAGATTTGGTACAATGGTCGTAAAGTGGTAGGCACCGATTTTTGGTTTAGCAGATGTAATAACACTTAAAAGAGTTGATTTCCCTACAGATGGGAAACCTACTAAACCAACATCTGCCAAGATTTTTAGTTCCAATTGTAACTCACGTTCCTGACCTGGTTCTCCATTTTCAGAGATTTCAGGTGCAGGATTTTTTGGTGTCGCAAAGCGGATATTTCCACGTCCACCGCGACCTCCGTGAGCAACGATAAATTCTTGACCATGTTCAATCAAATCTGTCAAGACCTTGCCAGTCTCCGCATCACGCACAGTCGTACCTTGTGGAACACGAACTCTGAGATCCTCTGCACCACGACCATGCATCCCTTTGGTCATTCCTTTTTCACCAGAATCAGCCTTGAAATGACGGTTATAGCGGAAATCCATCAAGGTACGTAGTCCTTCGTCTACAACGAAGACCACATTACCTCCACGTCCACCATCACCACCCCAAGGACCGCCATTAGGGACATATTTTTCACGGCGAAAGGCAACCATACCATCGCCACCATTACCAGCCTTGACCTTAATCTTGGCTGTATCTAAAAACATACTCATTTTTTCTTCTCACTTTAAAAAAGGGCTGGGAAATCCCAGTCACAAAATGTTCTTGTATCTATTTTATAGATTACTGAGGGCACCAATTGCAGTTGCAAAAATTCCCAATAAACTTGCTACTAGCATGATAATCACGATAAACAAGGTTATTTTCTCAAACATCGTTTTTTTACGATTTCCATTATCTCCAAATGCCATTTTTATCTCCTTCGTTACATTCTATTTTCTATTATCTTAGCATGAATTTAGCTAGTTTTCAATAGTCACTTGCTACCGGCGCAATAATCCATAAAATGATATAAGCTACAATTCCTGCCCCATAACAAAATGCAAGAACACCCCATATTACACGAACAATAGTCGGATCAATATCAAAATAATTTGCGACCCCAGCACATACTCCAGCAATTTTTTGATCACTACCACTTCTCATCAATTGTTTTTTCATAGCTATTCCTCTTTCTATTCTTCATGGTCTTTCCAATAATCTCTGATGCTGATTAACTGTGTTTTTGAAGCCCTCAGCATTCGTCTAGAGCCTTTTACGGGCACAGCAACCACCTGTTGCGGTAAATACAAAACTGTCTTAAAGATACGCTGACTGACCGTATCATCTTTGGCTAAATCTTTCTGGAAGTTATTTGAAATAATGGCATCCAGATAAAACTCATGCACTCGTTTTCCAAAGTTCTCAGCTGAAATCTCGTACAATTTTTCTGATAAGGTATGCTCATCCATATCTGGCGTTGCAATCAGGGCCTCCAGAATAGCTCCGGCCAAATCATGTTCCCCATAGTACAAGGTTCCAAACATTTTATCACTGATAAGATTGTCCAGATAAGGATTTCCGTGAGCAATGACAGGCGTCCCACTAGCTAAGCTTTCCAAGTAAGTCAAACCTTGCGTTTCACTCGTCGAGGCCGAGATGAAGAAATCCGCCGCCTTATAGTAAAGAGCGGTCTCACTAGGAGCAATCATACCTGTAAAGATAACGGAGTCTTGAATCTCTAGTTTCTGGGCTTGCTCTTTGAGGTCATCCAGATAAGGACCATCCCCAGCTACCACCAGTTTAACCTTGTCTTCCTCTTTCAGAACTTCTGCAAAGGCTGCTAGCACTGCTTGAATATTTTTTTCATAGGAAATTCTGGAAAGACTAAGCAACATCTTTTCATCATCTTGAATCCCTAGTTTACTACGTAGTTCTTTCAAATTTTCCTGCTTGATTTCCGGACGCTCAAACTTAGCTAATTCAATCCCTGTTGGAATGACCCGTTTTTCAACCTTGACCTTATAGTCAGATAGCAAGTCTCGGACAATCTCACTCGGGCAAATGACTCCATCCACATCATGCAGGAAACCTCTAACCAGATACTTGACCATACTAGGACGAATCAACATCCCCTTCGCAATATAGTGGACATAGTCTTCGTATTGGGTGTGATAGGTATGGATGACTGGGATTTTCAATTCACGCGCAATCCAAATCCCCAACAAACCAAGAGAAAATTCTGTCTGAGTGTGGATAATATCTAGCTGATATTGTTTAGCAATTTCAAGCGCCTTGCTGAATCCTCGATAGGCAAAGCGGCGATCCTTAAAAGCAAAGAAAGGAACACTTGGAATACGGATGATTTGCCAATCTTCGTAGCGATTGACATCCTTATCTGTCGTAGTAAAGATAAAAACAGCATGCCCCTGCTTTTCAAGTTCTGTTTTCAAGGTTCGAATACTGGTCGCAACACCTGAAACCTGAGGAAAATAGGTATCTGTAAATAAACCAATTCGCATAGATTACCTCACTTTTTACTTTCTCCCTAAAGCGGCTTGTTTTTCATAAAAGTCCAACCAGATTTGTAACAGATGCTCTTCAGAATACTCTCTAGAAATATTCTTAGCTTTTTCTTTCAAATCTTTTAAAGTAGCAGGATTCGCTTGATATTCCAGAATAGCTTCTTTCATCTCTTCTCTATCTGCTGTCGCCCGATAATTTCCCTCTAAAATCACCTTATAAAGATCTAAATCACGCAACATAATCGGAGCTTCACAACTGGCAGCCTCTAAAATCGTCATCGGAAAGAGCTCATTGTAACTAGGTAATAAGAAAAGATTCGCTAGGGCATACAACTCGCGCATTCGCTCTGGTGAGACAATTCCTGGAAAGATCAAATTTTTAGGGGGATTCTCCATAATTTTCTTATAGCGTTCATAACCATCTGTCATACCACCAAAAGAGAAACCACCTGCCCAGATAAAGGTAATTTGCGGCAATTCCTCAGCCAGACGGATAAAGTCGTCAATCCCTTTGCGTTTCTGAACTTGACCAGCACCTACTACGATAAACTGATTATCACTAAGACCTAGCTCTGTTCGCAGTCTCGCTACCTCTTCCTGTGGAAGAGGATGCCATTTTTCCTTGTTTACAAAGTTAGGAATATAAGTCACTTTCTCACGTGGAATACCAGCTGCCACCAAATCCTCGATAAACATAGGATTGACCACCACCAAATGCTCCATCCGGTTGTAAAAAGAAAATACATAGCGTTTCACAATTCCCTTTAATAAAAATGGAATTTTCAAACTCCCCTCAAGTGTATCAGGTAAGAAATGCACATAGCCAATTTTCCTTCCTGAGCGTTTCTTCTGGAATGTTGATAAATAATAGGGGAAATCAATTGTATGAAAGTGAGTCACATCTGCCTCTATTGGCAGATTTTCTGTAACAATCAATTGGTCCTTGGCATCACGGTGAAGAAGACGAACTAATTCACGGTAAGCACCTGAAACTCCTTGTCCTGCTACTTTCTCACTTGAACTCAACATATTGATGCGTAATTTCTTTTTTTCCATAGCTACTATTATATCATTTTCTTTGAATAAAATCAGCAAAAGAAAGGAGAGACTAGCGGAAAAGAGGGGGAAATTTCCTCTCTTTTCCAATAATCTCTCACATGCTATTATATATTTACTTAATGCCTAGGGCAATGCGTGCATAGCGACTCATTTTTTCAACGGTCCAGGCTGGATACCAGACTAATTTAACCTCAGTATCCGTTACTTCTGGTACCTCTGTCATGGCATCATAAATCTGGTCCGTCAAAAGGTCTGCTAGGGGACAACCCATAGTGGTCAAAGTCATATCAATCTCTGTTTGACCTGTATCTCCATCAAAACGAATTTCATAGATCAAGCCAAGATTGACAATATCGATTCCCAACTCAGGGTCGATAACTTCTTCCAAAGCTGTTAAAATCCGTGTTTTGATGTTTTCAATTTGCTCTTCTGTATAAGTCATATTCATCCTCACTCTTAGTCTTCAATAAAATCACGAAGCGGTTTGCTGCGACTTGGTTGACGTAGTTTTCTCAAAGCCTTAGCTTCAATCTGACGGATACGCTCGCGAGTCACGTTAAAGACTTTACCCACATCTTCAAGGGTACGCATTTTACCATCATCTAGTCCGAAGCGCAAGCGCAAGACGTTTTCTTCACGGTCTGTAAGAGTATCCAAGACCTCATCCAACTGCTCACGCAAGACGATACGAGTTGTATAGTCCACTGGATTTTCAATCACTTCATCTTCGATAAAGTCTCCAAGGTGGCTATCATCCTCTTCACCGATTGGAGTTTCAAGAGATACTGGTTCTTGGGCAATCTTCAAGATTTCACGAACCTTATCAGGTGTCATATCCATACGTTCAGCGATTTGTTCTGGTGTCGGATCTTGTCCCAATTCTTGAAGGAGATTACGCTGTTCACGAACAAGCTTGTTAATCGTTTCAACCATGTGGACTGGGATACGGATAGTACGAGCTTGATCCGCAATAGCACGAGTGATAGCCTGACGAATCCACCAAGTTGCGTAAGTTGAAAACTTGAAACCTTTAGAATAATCAAACTTGTCAACCGCCTTCATCAAGCCCATATTTCCTTCTTGAATCAAGTCAAGGAACTGCATACCACGGCCGACATAACGTTTAGCAATAGAAACAACTAAACGAAGGTTAGCTTCCGCAAGACGTTGTTTGGCTTCGATATCACCAGCTTCAACAGCAAGCGCCAATTCTTTTTCCTCTTCATTGGTCAAGAGAGGTACGACCCCGATTTCTTTCAAGTACATACGGACAGGGTCATTAACCTTAGCCGAAGTTGAACCAATCAAGTCCTCATCACTGAGTTCTGGCTCTTCTTCTGCACTAAGAACACGCGCACTTGGATTTCCTTCGTTATCTGTGATTGAAATTCCTGCATCCTGAATCCGTTGCAAGAGATCTTCAATTCCATCAGCATCCAAGGTAAAAGGAATAACTAAACTAGCATTGATTTCATCATCAGTTGCTGTCCCTTTTTGTTTATGATTACGGATAAATTCTGCTACTTGTACATCAAATGTTGTTACTTCTTTTTGTTTTGTTGCCATTATTACTCCATTCTTCTCTTTTGGGAAATTAAACGTTCCAATTCTTCTAGGGCTGTGTCTGTATCTCCTACATGGCTAGCTTCCTGCACCTTCTTTTTGATTCTCATATTGTCCTGATTCAAGAGTGCCTTGTTTCGAGTCATTTCTACTTCACTAAGTTCCTGAGGTGACATCTCAGCAGGCAAATCCTGAGCTAAGACTTGGTACCAAGCTCTCTCAACTTCCTCTGTCTGTTCTGCTAGAACTTCTGGAGGAAGATTTCCATACTGGCCAAGCAAGTCATATAAAACCTGAAATTCAGGTGTATCAAATGAAAAGTCTTCTCGCAAACGGTAATCATTCAAAATAAGGGGAGATTCCATCATTCGATAAAGTAGATGAGCTTCTGCCCTCATAATAGCCGATAACTGCTTGGTGACAGGCATAGTGATTGACGTCGGTCTGGAAATTCCTTCCATGCGATTCTGCCTTTGTGCCTGACGGCTCTCATTAACAATCTGCTCAATCTGGGCATAATCAAAGGACGCCAGACTGTCAGCTAAAATATGAATATAGCTGTTTTGAGCAGTGATGGACTTTTCTTGAACAATCAAGGGCGCTATTTTTTCAATAAACTCAATCTGAGCCTGCAAATTTTCACTATTTTCAGGCTTATACTGGTGAATGTAGAACTCAATCGGACTAATACGAGTTTTCGTTAATAGATAGGCCAAGTCTTCTGGACCATTTTTTTGTAGATATTCATCTGGATCCAAGTTATCAGGCATGCTGATGATCTGCACAGGCATATCACCAATTTCGTCCAGCGCTTTCAATGTCGCAGCTTGCCCAGCCTTATCGCCATCGTAAACAAGAACCAACTTCTTAGTTAGCCTTTTCAGATGCTCAACATGCTCACGACTCAAGGCCGTTCCCATGGACGCCACAGCATTTTCTATTCCAGCCCGATAGGCTGCAATGACATCCATGAATCCTTCCATCAGATAAATCTCACTGGCTTTTCCAGAAGATTTTTTAGCCCTATCCATATGATATAATTCGTAACTTTTGTTAAAAATTGCAGTCGATCGGCTATTTTTATACTTAGAAGTTTGTGAATCCGTTTTCTGCCAGATACGACCTGAGAAGGCAATAACCTTTCCTTGGTCATTTGTCAGGGGAAACATAATGCGATTGTGAAAGGTCTCTACAAATTGATTAGCATCCGAGAGATAAAACAGTCCTGAATCTAGGAAATCCTCTTCACGATACTGAGCAGACAAACGTTGATAGAGATAGTTTCGCTCTGGGGGTGCCAAACCAATCCGAAAATGCTTGAGCACTTCATCTGTCAAACCACGCTGATAAAGGTAGTTTCTGGCCTCTTCCCCCATGGTCGTTGTCATGAGAATAGCATGATAAAATTTGGCAGCATCTTCGTGCATATCATAAAGAGCTTGGTGGGGTGAAGCTGGCTTCTGTTCACTATAAAGCGGTTTTTCCACCTCTATCCCGACACGCTGACCTAAGATTTGGACAGCCTCCATAAAGGGAACTCCTTGATACTCCTCGATGAATTTAAAGACATCACCTGAGCGACCACAACCAAAACAGTGGTAAAACTGCTTATCCTCAACAACGTTGAAAGAAGGTGTTTTTTCACCATGAAAAGGACAGAGCCCTAGATAGTTCCGTCCTGCCTTTTGTAAAGAAATCACATCTCCTATGACTTCCACAATGTTGGCATTGTTTTTGATTTCTTCAATGACTTGTTTGTCAACCATACACAATACCTCCATGTTATCATAGTTTACTTTATATAGTATACTTTATTTCAGAAAAAAAGTAAACCATTTCACTCATTTTCCCTACTTTATTCAAAGAGTTGATAATAATCAGAGATTTTCATTTTTGCTTTATCTTCTTGGTTCAAATCTTGGATAATCCGTCCTTCTTTCATGACAATTAAGCGATTGCCATACTTAAGAGCATCTTCCATGTGGTGAGTAATCATAAGGGCTGTCAACTGGTCATTCTTAACAAATTCATCTGTCAACTCCATGAGTGCGACACTTGTCTTTGGATCAAGGGCTGCAGTATGCTCATCTAACAAGAGTAATTCAGGACGCTTCAAAGTTGCCATCAAGAGACTCAAAGCTTGTCTTTGTCCACCTGATAAGAACTCAATTGGCGTATTCAAGTGTTTCTCAAGACCATTTCCTACTTTTTCAATGGTCGCTTGAAATTCATCCTTATAACTAGTCAAGCGTCGTGGTAACAATCCACGCTTTTCACCACGAAACTTGGCAATCAAAAGATTTTCAGCTACTGTCATACGAGGAGCTGTCCCCATCTTTGGATCTTGGAAAACTCGAGACAAATACTTAGCTCGCTTCTCTGGTGAAAATTTGGTAACATCTTCACCTAAAATACGGATGGTTCCACTGGTTAAGGATAAGGTTCCTGCAATAGTGTTAAAGAGGGTCGATTTACCAGCACCATTTCCACCTAAAATCGTGATAAAGTCCTGTTCAAAAATTTCTAAGGAAACATCATTTAAAATAATCTTTTCTTCATCAAAGCCATTTTTAACGACTTTGGTTGCATTTTTTAATTCTACAATTGCTGTCATTTGCTTAATTTGGCTCCTTTCAAGATTGTTTGCTTAAATGTTGGAATCATGAGGCAGACTGCTAAAATCACGGCGCTGTACAAACGAAGGTAACTTGTATTAAAGCCAAGCGCAATAACTGCCCACACTAAGAATTGATAAGCGATAGAACCTACAACGATAGTAACTAGACGCTCTGCTAAGCTCAAACTCTTGAAAATAACTTCCCCAATAATCAAACTTGCAAGACCTACAACGATAACCCCAATTCCTCGAGATACATCGGCATACCCTTCTTGCTGGGCAATGAGAGCTCCTGCAAGGGAAATCACACCATTTGATAAGACCAAGCCCATGAGCTCCATGCGCCCAGTATGAATCCCGAAACTTCTAGCCATATCAGGATTGTCACCTGTAGCAATATAGGCTTGTCCGAGTTTGGTGTCCAAGAAAAAGAGCATGAGAGCAATGACAAGACTGACAAAGATAAGACCTGTCAAGAGTTGGTTCAAGTCTGAATCAAAAGGCAAGACATCCTGAATTTGCTTGGTTCCAAGCAATCCTAAATTTGCACGTCCCATAATCAAGAGCATGATAGAGTGACAAGAAGTCATCACCAAAATCCCTGAGAGCAAGGTTGGGATCTTCCCTTTTGTATAAAGAAGGCCTGCTGCCATTCCAGCCAAACAACCTGCTCCAACAGCAACAAGAGTCGCTAAAAATGGGTTCACGCCTTTGGTTATCAAAGTGACAGCAACAGCTCCCCCAAGAGGGAAGGAACCTTCTGTCGTCATATCTGGAAAGTTCAAAATCCTAAATGTCATAAAGATTCCCAGACCTAAAATAGCCCAGACAAATCCTTGAGAAATAATAGATAATATCATCTGTTTCTTAACCTTTTCTATATAATTTCTATTGTAAAAAATTGGAGGAGATGTCCCCAACTCCTCCATTACAGATTATTCAATCACTTGTCCTGCTTCTTTTAGAACAGATTCAGGAATCGTAATACCTAATTCTTGTGCCAATTTTTTGTTAATCACTGACTTACCAGTTGAAAAGACATTAACTGGAGTATCAGCTGGTTTTGCACCTTTCAAGACTTGCGCAATCATTTTACCTGTTGCCACACCAAGGTCATGTTGGTCAACTACAACGGATGCCAAACCACCAGCTTCTACCATGGCAGTAGCACTTGGGTAGATTGGCTTTTTAGCTGATTGGTTACTTGATACAACAGTTGAAAATGCTGATGCGATTGTGTTATCGATTGGAACCCAGATAGCATCAACCTTGCTAGTCATAACATTGACTGTTGAAGCAATTTCATTTGTTGAAGGAACAGCAAATGTTTCGACTGTCAAACCTGCTTTTTCAGCATAAGCCTTAAATTCTTCGACTTGAGTTTTTGAATTGTCTTCGCTGCTTGAATAAAGAGCTCCGATTGTTTTCACATTTGGTGTGAGAGCTTTGATGAGTTCAACTTGTTGTTGAGCTGGATTATGGTCAGATACCCCTGTGATGTTGCCACCTGGTTTTTTCAAATCTTTGACCAAGTTCGCACCGATTGGGTCTGTAATAGCGGCCATGATAACCGGTAGGTCTTTTGTGGCACTAGCCAAGCCTTGAGCAGCTGGTGTTGCAATCCCTACTACAAGGTCATTCCCATTTGCAACCAATTGTTTACTCATTGTCGCAACCTTACTTTGGTCGCCTTCTGAGTTCATAAAGTCGATTTTAACTTGATCATCTTTATATCCTTCTTCTGCAAGTCCATCTTGGATCCCTTTATAAATCAAGTCAAGAGAGGGATGGCTCACAAACTGAAGAACACCAACTTTGGTAACTTTCTTTTCATTCTTAGCTTCTTGTTTATTCATTGAAGAGTAAATCAAGCTTCCTGCTACTAAGACTGCTAATGCAGCGATAATTCCAATTAAACGTTTATTTTTCATTCTATTTCTCCTTTTATTCCTTTAAAATACTTCACTTATCTCAACAAGCTACGCCATCGTTTTCTTTCCATACTAACCTCCATCAAAAAAGTCCTCACACAAAAAACTTGTGTGAGGACGTCGATGCGCGGTACCACCTCAATTATAGGGAATTTCCCTATCGCTCTGTCTCGCAATAACGAGATGCACTGTAAGGTGTGCTCACCGAATTTTTATGATTTCAAATTCTAAATACCATTCAGCCCAATTTTCATCATCACACTTATCTGTTTTCAGCTACCACAGACTCTCTAAAAAGTTTATTATGATTACTTTTCTGAATGGTTAAATTATATCATTTTTCAACTACTTGTCAAGACTCTTTTAGCATTTTTTTGAAAGATTCAAAAACTTCCCCTATAGAAAAGAGGAAGTTTGATAGGCATCAGCCTGAATTACGCAATCCTGTTGCAATTCCGTTGATGGTTGTATGGATTAATTTTTCTTGATCGCTTGATAATTCTCCTCGGCGTTGACGTTTAATCAACTCCAACTGGATATAGTTGAGGATATTAAAGTAAGGCATACGGTAATCCAAACTTGCTTTTAGATATGGATTTTCAGCCAAGAGTTCATCGTAACCTTCAATAGCTAAGATGACTTCCTTGGTAACTTGCCATTCATTTAGAATAGTCTCATAGATTGCTTTGACTTCTTCATCCTCACACAGTTTGGCATATTCAAAAGCAATGTTCATATTTGATTTTGACAAGACCATGTCGACATTTGAAAGAAGCGATTGGAAGAAAGGCCAGTTTTGGTACATGTCTCGTAAGATAGCGATATTCTCTGGATTTTTATCGATAAATTCCTTGAAGCTTGAACCAACCCCATACCAGCCAGGGAACATGACGCGACTTTGCGACCATGAGAATACCCAAGGAATAGCTCGCAAACCACCGATTTCAGTAATAGTCTTACGAGCGGCTGGACGAGAACCAATGTTAAAGCTTGAAATAGCCTTGATTGGACTTGACTCGAAGAAATAATCATAGAAATGGTCATTGCCAAAGACCAAATCACGGTAGATATCGTAACTACGGTCCACCACTTGGTCCATAATAGCTTCATAACGATTGGATGTATTGGTATCGCTCTTCTTCTGAGTAATCATACGGTTAATGGCTGCAGATACTAGCATTTCAAGGTTATAGTAGGCTGCGTCTTTATTACCGTATTTATTTCCAATTACTTCACCCTGCTCCGTCAAGCGGATACGATCCTTAATAGACTTGAGCGGTTGAGAGGTGATGGCCTCATAGGTTGGTCCACCACCACGACCGACAGTACCACCACGGCCGTGGAAGAAGGTAACCTTAACGCCAAATTCATCTCCAATAGCAGTCAATTGTTGTTGAGCCTTGTAGAGGGTCCAACATGATGAAAGGTAACCACCATCTTTATTACTATCAGAGTAACCAAGCATGATTTCTTGGTAGTTATTACGTGAAGCAATCCATTTCTTAGCAAGAGGAAGTGAAAGGTACTCTCTCATGGTTTCTTCTGAGTGATCCAAGTCCTCGATTGTTTCAAAGAGAGGAACGATTTGGACACGAGCTCTTTCTTTATCAACTAGCCCTACTTCTTTTAGCAAGATAGCCAATTCCAGCATGTCTGATACGCTGGTTGCATGTGAAATGATGGTCTGACGAATGACATCATCTCCCAACTTATCTTTCAACTTACGAGCTGCCTTAAAGATTGCTAATTCTTTTTCAAGTAATTCTGATTTTTCAACATGAGTGGCAGAAAGAATACGTGGATCTTCTTCCAATTCTTTCAAGAGAAGCTGGCATTTTTCTTCTTCACTTAGTTCACTATAATGAGAATGAATACCTGCTGATTTCAAGAGTTCAGCTACACAGGCTTCGTGAACACTAGAATCTTGACGCATGTCAATAGATGCCAAATAGAAACCAAAAATTTCAACTGCCTGGATCAACTCAACAAAATCACCAGAAATCAGTGCTTCACCCTTATTTTCCAAGAGGGAATCACGAATAGTAATTAAATCCTTATAAAAATCATTAGCTGTTTCATAGCGAGCTCCAACTTCCTTATCTTCAATCAGATAGGTTTTTGTTGCTTGGATTTTTGATTGAATATCAAACAAGGCACGACGATACAGCTCTTTTTCACGATAAATAGAGTTGTCCTTGGATTGACGAGCCATTTCTCTAACTTGCTTGCTTACATTGACAATACTGGTTGAGAGAGAGAACTCACGATAAAGCTGATAAATCTTTTCATCATAGTAGTTCATGATGACTTCACACTGGGTCATAGCAGATTGTTTCAAGGTATCTGCTGTAACAAAAGGATTCCCATCACGGTCTCCACCAATCCACATACCCATGGTAATTGGTTTAGGATGTTTCAAGTCCAAGCCGTGTTTTTTAGCCAGACGCTTGTACTCAGCAGTCAAATGAGGAACTGCCTTCAGGAATGAACTATTGTAGTATTCCATTACATTCGTGATTTCATTGGTTACTTTCAATTTCTTTTCACGAATCATATCTGTCTGCATGATAATCTCAATGTAACGACGGAGATCATTATGCCATTTTTCCTTATTAATCAAACCTAATTTCACATCACGGTACTTACGCAAGAGGGTATGGATATGGTTAGTCAAATCCAACATACTCTTACGTTGCACTTGTGTTGGATGGGCTGTCAAAACAGGGACAACATTCAAGTGTTCTAGAATTTCAACCGCATTTTCTTTTTCTGCAACCATTTTGATCGTTGCTGATAATTTACCAAGATAATCTTGATCGATATTATTTTGATGGTTGATTTCATAGGCCAAATCCACGTCTTCTGAAATATTAATCAAAAGAGGCAAGATAGAGAAATAGCGTGAAATATAAGCCATTTCATCATTTGTCAAACTGGTAACTAATTGATTCAAACCTTGATAATCTTCTTGAGTTGACAATTCCTTCAACTGTATGATTTTTTCAAAAGTCTCTGGGGCAAGCATGTTTTTAGTAATATCTTCTAACAATTCTGTTAAAATCAATACTTCTTCTTGTATAACAGCTTTATTACTATAGTTTTCTAATTTTTGAAGAGACATAGGTAATCCTTTCCACTCTCAGCTCTACATATAGTTTGATGAGTGAGCTTCTAACTCCTCATATAATTGGGCACGTTTTTCACTTGCATCAATATTTAAGACAAAGGCGATGGCTACAGACAAGACTAGGAGACTGTTCCCTCCTTGCGATAAGAAGGGGAAGGTTACTCCTGTCGAGGGAATAATACCAGAAATTCCACCGATATTGACAAAGACCTGTACCAACATCATCCCCCCAACCCCAATCGCCATCATAGAATTAAAGGGATTCTTAGCACGAATTCCTACTAGGATAATTCGCAAAATCAGGAAAAAGACAAGTGCCAAAATCAAACTGGCTCCCACAAATCCAAACTCTTCAATGACAATTGAAAATACAAAGTCTGTATGGGCCTCTGGTAAATAACCACGTTTTTCTATTGAATTTCCTAAGCCTAAACCAAACCATCCACCATTTACCATAGCAAAGTAGGAATTTGCAAGTTGGTGACCAGCTCCTGCCAAATCAGCAAAGGGATTAAAGTAGGCACTGAAACGCTTGGCCACGTAACCAAATACTGGAACTTTTGAAAACTTATCAACCCCAATTACAGAAATAGCTGATAGAGATAGGGCTGAAACTCCAAACAATACACCGATAAAGACTATAAACCAACGATGAGCAATCCCACTAACTGTATACATAATCAAGGCGACCAGCGCTAGGATTGTAGCATTCCCCAAATCTGGGAAAATAGCCAAACTTCCTATCATTACCAAGAGGACAAAACGCCAATCATTAAAAGCTCGAGGAATCCATTGATTTTGAGTTAAAACTTGAAAATCGTAAATACCAATTTCATCCTGTTGTTTTGAAAAACGTTGGGCCAAGTACCAGACGATGATAATCTTCAAATACTCCGCTGGCTGAATGGTCAAAGGTCCTACTGAAATCCAACCATAGGCTCCATTGACTGGCGTACCAATTAAGCGAGCCAGAGCTAAGAGAATCAGCTCAACAAACATAACAATAAATAAAAGTCGTTCTTTTCTTAAAAAATTCAGTTTCAGCTTATATATCAAGACAATCAATATTAAACTAAATATCCAAAACATTCCCTGACTTCGAACCAATTGGAGGGCACTTTTACCTTCTTCGATAAGAATGGCACTGGTTGTAGAATAGACTACAATCAAACCCAAAATAGATAAAAGTAAGTAAGGAACTAGAATAGAATAGTTTAACAGGTGCCTCTTACTAATCTTCATAGTATCACCAATCTAATGAGAACAAAAGAAATTATTCCCAAATTCCGTTTATTTTCTAGTTTTGATTGCTATTATACCATTTTTTCCGAAAGAAAAAAACTCTTACCCTTAAGATAGAAGATTTTCTCATAAGAAAAAGAGCACTTGGCTCTTTTCTGTTTTATTCTTTTGAAGAACTGCTTGAGCTTGAATCTCCACCACCGATGTATTGAGTGAAGATATTTTGGAAGGCTTGATCTTTAACCTTGATATTGGCTGCTTGCAATTCTTTTCCGATAATACTTTGAACAAATGATGCGTCGTTTTGTTTTTGAGTTAAGATAACAGTTTTTAATTTTTCTTTGTAATCGTCAATATTAGATGATTTTTCTGTTTTCTTAATCAGTTTAACAATGTAATATTGACTGCTGTAGGCTTGTGTTCCAGTAACGCTAATCACATCAGAAACACCGTTTACATCTAAAGCAAAAGCAGCTTTTTTAACTTGTTCTGGTACTTCTGTTGAAGCAGAATCAAAAGTGATTTCTCCACCATTCGCTTTAGTTTTCTCATCTGTTGAATTATCTTTGGCTAATTGAGCAAAGTCTGCATCACTAGCTTTAGCTTTTTCAAGAATTTCTTTAGCTTTGTCTTCATTGTCCAAACGGATAATTTGAGCAGTCACATCAGGAGTGTATTCGTCAAAGGCCTTCTTGTAAGCATCATCTGTCAATTCAGCTTCTGCTGCCTTCTTAACTGCCAACTCAACCAATTTACTTGTACGAATTTGAGCTTTACGCGTTTCAAGAGTCATTCCTGCTTGTGACAAGACACGTTGGTAGTTATCACCGTATTGTTTTTCTTCCTGAGCTATAGTATCATCGACTTCTTTGTCATCTACTTCTGAACCGTATTGTTTTTCAAATACTTTTTGAATGGTCAAGTTCAACAACACTTGTTGGGCTGAAGGATTGCTTTTCACTTGCTCATAAAATTGATGTTCTGTGATAACATCTCCTTTCATGCTGATAAGATCTGCCCCTTCTGAACCTTTTGAACAAGCTACTAAAGTTGCTACTGATAATAGTGTAATGGCACCTGCCAATAGTTTTTTCTTCATGTCTACTCCTTTGAGATAAGTGTTACCCTATCTATTTTACTATATTTTCTTAAATTTTTCTGAAAATCATTCGCTGTCAGGCAATTGAACGTCTGCTACATTTTTACGAAGCATGAGAATGCCGTCCCCCAGAGGTACTAGTGTTGCGGTGAGTCCTGGATTGTCTAAGGTTGCATCAAATAGTCTTTGAAGGCCTCTGTATATAGTTCGCTGGCCACGACGGACTTCCATAATATCCTTGGCAACATCACCACCTTGGAAAATATCATCCAAGACAACCACACCTCCAACTTCCAAATGTTTGAGGATTTCTGGCAGAAAGACGATGTATTTAGACTTGGCTGAATCCATAAAGACGAAATCATAGGACTCTGTCAGTGTAGATAAGACATCTACCGCATTTCCTTCTAAAAGCGTGATTTGCTTACGACTGTCAAACTGGGCAAAATTTTCCTTGGCAAAACCAATCATTTCTGGATTGCGGTCAATGGTTGTAATCTTGGCATTTGGCGCATGTTCTGCCATCAAGAGGGCTGAAAAACCGATAGCAGTCCCAATTTCTAGAATGTTTTTTGGTTGCATGGTTTCCATGAGAAAACGGAAATAAGCAACCGTTTCATGGGGAATAATGGGAATATTTTCCTTGCGGGCAAAGTCTTCCAATTCTTTCAAAGATCCTGTGACTTGCTTTTGACGCTGACGCATCAAGTCCACAATTTCTTCTTTGACGACAGGACGACGCATGTTATGGTTGGCATTCTTACTATATGATTCAACCATCTTATGCCAATCCCAATTTTTCAACAAGGGCTTCAAACTCATTCAAACGACGTTCAAAGACAGCAAAGGCATCGTTGAGATAGTCTTCTTTCTCCATATCAACACCAGCTTTTCTCATGACATTAAGTGGATAGTCAGATTTACCTGCCTTGAGGTAGTCGATATAGCGGTCACGGTCTTCTTGACTACCATGGACAATCTTTTCAGCCAAGGCTGAAGCTGCTGCAAAGCCAGTTGAATATTGGTATACATAGTAGTTATAGTAGAAGTGTGGAATGCGAGCCCACTCAAATTGAATTTCAGGATTATCTTCCTTGCTCAATCCATAATACTCTTGGTTCAAGTCTGCGTAGAGTTTATTTAAAAAATCGCTGGTCAAGACTTCCCCATTTTGGTCCGCTTGGTGAATGGCGTGTTCAAACTCAGCAAATTGAGTTTGGCGGAAGACTGTTCCACGGAAACCATCTAGGAAGTTATTGAGAATAGCAAAGCGCGTTGCGTCGTCTTCCACTTCTTCCAATAATTTCTCCGTCAAGATATTCTCATTAGTAGTTGAAGCAATCTCAGCCAAGAAGATAGAGTAATCTCCGTAAACATAAGGTTGCGTTTCACGAGTATAGCTAGAATGCATACTATGACCTGTCTCATGGACAAGGGTAAAGAGATTGTCTAGATTGTCCTGCCAGTTTAGGAGCATAAAGGCATTGGTATCATAAGAACCGCCAGAGTAGGCACCTGAACGCTTGCCTTGGTTTTCATAAACATCAATCCAACGCTCACTGAAGGCACGTTTAACACGGCTCAAGTAATCCTCACCCAAGACTGCCAAGGCCTCTTCTGCCTTTTTCAAGGCTTCTTGGTAGGTGAAACTGTATTCAACAGATGAAAGTGGTGTGTAGACATCGTACATCTTAAGGTCTGAAATCCCCAAGATTTTTGAACGAAGTTCAAGGTAACGATGCAAGAGGGGCAAATGCTTGCGAACTGCTGCTACCAAATTGTCATAAACACTTTCTGGAACAAAATTGGCCGCGAGGGCTGCATGACGAGCGCTCTTATAGTTGCGAACTTTGGCACGGTAGTTTTGCACCTTAACATTGGTTTGCAAGGTTTTGGCATAGGTATGTTGGAATTGTTCATAAGTCGCATAAAGAGCTTGATAAGCACCACGACGCACCTCACGATTTTTAGACTCCATCAAACGTGTGTAAGTCCCATGAGAGAGCTGAACTTCCTTACCATCATCGTCAAGAACATAAGGGAACACAATATCCGCATTGTCCAAGATAGCGAAGGTTTCACTTGCCGAACCAAAGATTTCACCAGCTCCAGCTAATAATTCTTCTTCACGTTGTGAAAGAACGTGATCCTTGCCTTGCAAAAGCTTATCAAAATAGTGTTGATAAACCTGCAATTTTGGCTGAGCTTCTAAAAAGTCAGCATACTGCTTTTCACTAATCTCCATAAATTCAGGTTCATAGAATGAAAAGGCTTGGTCTAGCTGGCTATAGAGAGTCATGGCCTTGGCATAGTACTCTTGGTACTTGGCTTCACGTGTGTCTTGGTCATTCTTCATATGAGCATAAACGTAAAGCTTCTCCATTTGGCGTTCCATTTCAAGAGAAAATTCAGTAATTTCGAGTATACTATCCGCACTATCCAGGAGATGGCCTTCATACTGGGCTACTGTCTCCAATTGTTCTGTTAACTCTTTTAAGGCTTCTTCCCAAGCCTGGTCAGTTGGGTAGATCGTTGATAGATCCCATGTATCTTTTTCATTTATTTCATGTCTTTGTAATACCATTAGATTCCTCCATCCTTTCTATTCTACCATATTTTTTAAGAAATATTGCTGATAAAAGGCTGGTGGATAGAGCTTTTGCCAATCATTTTGAGGATTTTCTTGGTAATAGGTGTAAAAGTGCTGATAATAGTTGGTCAAATCTTGCTCAATCTGGAAAAATTTGCCTACTAGTGGCCGAATTTGTGGATACCATTCTTTTAGTCCATAAGTCAGGAGATTTTCTCCCTTTTGATAGGCTTCTGCTTGTTCTTTCATCCAATAGGGATTTTGGTAATACAGTTGTTGTCGAATATAGCGACAGATGTCCTTGTCCTGAGAAACTGTAAAATGAGAAATTTTTTGTTTCTTATAGGGAAGACGCAATATTTCCAGTAAACCAGCTTGACCATAGGGAAATTCCTTGATTTGATAATGGAGTTTACCTCGAAAATCTTGGTGAATCAGGTATTTGAGTCTCAAAACTTGTTTTTCCTTGTCTAATTCCCAAACATAAAAGCCCATATTTTGACTGAAATAGAGAAAACCTTGTTGCAGACGGGTTAAGCGGTCTTTGAGCCACAGTTTTTGACCCAGCAACCACAGTACTTGGTACCCCTGACTACGATAGCCCTCACTGCGCTCTTTAAGAACTTTTTGAGGCAGAGGACTACACTGAACTTCTAGAGCTAGATTGCCATTTACAAACACATCCGCAATCTGTTTAAGCTCTGGAAGGGGATGTTCTAATTGTACCTCTGTCTCTTTTTTCAACCACTGATAGAGGACTTCCTTATTTGTCAAGTGTTCTGGGCTTTCATTTTCAAATGAAAAATCACAGTCTTTTAAAGATTTATGGGCAAAATGGGTCCGTACACTTGATCCTTGACGCAAACGGAGCTGACCTCCACAAGCGGGGCAGGTATATGCTTGTTTCTCGAGCCTATCCTCTAACACATTTACCAACTGTCCCCTAGCATCTCTCGCAACAAACATGATTTCCCTCCTTTTCTATATTATTCGTAAAAATTAATAATCGTATTTTTAATTATCGAAGATGTGAACTAAGATATTAGGAAAGTCAAATTAATTTCTAACAATGCTTCAGAAGTCATGTCCTACTATTCCAGTTTCGATACCTTATATAATTGACAAAGAAACAAAATCTCCTAGCAATCAATGGACTACTAGGAGATTTTTTAAGAAATTCTATATAAGCTATAAAATCAAATACAAATTTTACTAAAAGATTAGATTAGTTCATATATAAATTATACTTCTTCATCTTCTTTACGACGACGGCCTACAAGACCTAGACCAAGTACTGCACTTGCGGCAGCTGCTACCATAGCTACAGTAGAATCTGCTGTACCTGTATTTGGCAATTCTTTAGATTCTTTACGCACATTTGCTTTAACTGCTACTGTTGGGGTTACAGCTTCAATTGCTGCTATACCGTCTGTTTGAGCTGTTGCTACTCCTGCATTGTCAGTTGCTGCGTCAATTGCTTGATTTGCTTTTGTTGCTGCGTCTTGTGCTGCTTGTTTAGCCGCATCTTTTTCTTCTTTCGTTGCGTTTGGAGTACCTTCAATTGCTGTTAATTTTTCTGCTAATTTTTTCGCTACTTCAGCTTTAGCCGCTGCTTTAACTGCTACTGTTGGGGTTACAGCTTCAATTGCTGCTATACCGTCTGTTTGAGCTGTTGCTACTCCTGCATTGTCAGTTGCTGCGTCAATTGCTTGATTTGCTTTTGTTGCTGCGTCTTGTGCTGCTTGTTTAGCCGCATCTTTTTCTTCTTTCGTTGCGTTTGGAGTACCTTCAANTGCTGTTAATTTAGCTTTTTTAGCCTTATCAACTTCTAATTTAGCTTGAGCTTTTTGAAGCAACAAAGTCTGGGCGTTAATATCTGCTTGATTTTTTCGATTCGCTATTTCTACATTGTTAGTTTCTTCATTCAATATTTCTTGAGCCTTAGCTAATTCTGCTTGATAAGCAGTCCATGCTTCAGGTGTATAATCGATTTGATTTAATGTTGCTACCTTAGCTGCCTCTGCCTGCAGATCAGCTTTATACATATTAATCTTAACTGTTTGTTGTGCAACTGTATCACTACCTGTTTTTTTAGTTCCGTTATCAATCAGATTTCCTGAAGTTTGATAAGAAACTGTCCCCTCCAATTGTTTTTCAATTGGTTTGTTAGTTGGCAAACTAAAAGTATACGTTAAAGTCTGTTCTCGTTTAGGGTCTAAATTGTTAAAACCAAGGGTCAAACTAGTTCCATTTAGTTGGGCCGAGCTTGTACCTGTTGTTCCAACTAATGTTGCACCTTCTGGCAACTCAACTCTATACTGATTATTTGTAGAAGTTGAGAATCCTTTATTAATGACTTTTACAGTCACAGTAGTATTCACAGTAGTAGGAGTAGCAGAAGTAGCTGTAGATTCATAAGTAGTGTTCACAACTTCAGATACAAGATAAGAACCACTAGCAACACGAACATTACTTACAACTCCTCCTGCATTCTCATTAGATGATATAGCTGGTTTATTGAAACTACTATCATAGCTATGATTTTCTGTACTTCTATTAAGAGCTGTTTCAAATTGAAGTCTTAATTTTGTTAAGCCTTCAGGAACATTTACAAGAACGGACATTTCTCCCATCGGAGTACCAGCATAACCTTTTTCATACCGACCTAGTACAGCTCCTGTTTCTGGATTTTTAACAACTAGTCTTGCTCCATTATTACCACTATTTATATTTACTGTTGTCCCTCTCCAAGTTACCTTAACTTCTTGGCCACCCACTACATCAATATCTTGATAAATAGGACCAAATTCAGGTTTTGGACTGCCACTCCACGATTCTCTTCCTGGATATACTGCTAAAACAGCTCCTATTCCAGAACCTCTGTCACCCGGAAAAGCATCTCCATATTGAGATGCTTTCGCAGTCCAAATAAGAGGAACTGTTGTTGTTGTTGAATTAACAGGTTTCCATCCTGTTAATTTACTTATATCGTTCTTGACAGTAATAGGATCTGATTTTGCAGTTGGAAGTACTGCTCCTTGGCTAGTATCATTAAAATTACCATTTACAATAGCTACATTTGTTGCATTCGTAGCTAGGGGATCTGTGCTTGTTACAGTGCTAGGAGTTGAATCTGTACGGAATGGGTTATTTATATCCAACGCTTTCCCATTACGTTCATCTCTAGAACCTGAGTTTGCAATAGAATTAGACTCCAAAGTCTTCTCTGCGCTGGTAAGTTTTTTACCTTCACTTTCCTTCTCAGTTGTATTATCTAATGGTTGTTCTTTTTTCTTTTCAGATTTTGTTTGCAATTTTGATGTCGCTGTAATTAACTTTCTATATGCTGCAGTTAATTCAGTTTGAGTTGTTGCAGTGCTTAAAACAGTTCTTGATTCGTCTAAGATAGTTCTAAGATTATTAACGCTTTCTTCTGTCTTAGTAGCATATGTTCCTTTAGCAAACTTGCCATCAATCTCTTTGATTAAATCTGTTAATTCTTTCTTATCTAGAGTCTCCACCTTCTGGGGTGCTGATTCTGGAGAGGGACTATTTTCAACTGTTGAAGGTTGAGTATTTGTCTCTACTGTTGCAGCAGGACTAGTGGCTACTGTATTACCTTCATAGTTACCATTCTGGGCATTCAGTTCTTTAGGTTGCGGTGCTAGTGTCTCCCCATTAGTTGAAGGCACGCTTTGCTCTGCAGCATATACTCCTCCATTTCCTAAAAACATGAAAAACGCAGCTACTGCGACACTAGCTGCACCAAAGCTGACTTTACGAATAGAAAAACGTAATTGCTTTTCACGATCGTGTTTACCTTTATGAAACATCTAAATTTCCTCCAAAATAAATATTTGTATCAAAACTATATTACAGTATTACTTTAATAATGCAATATACCTTTTTTCATGTTTTCTGACCAATTATAATTTTTATGCGTATATATATATATATATGCATAAAAGCGCTTTTGTTCTATAATTATAGCGATTCTTGAAATAAAAATTATATAGTCAGAAATATTACATTTTTACAACATTTGGCATTTTTAAAAAGGTTAGGAAATTCTCCAACCTTCATAACATATTTATTTGATTTTCTTAGCTAGCATGGTCGCAAAGCGTAGTTGAATGCGATTGCCATTTTCGTCACGACGATGCAAATGGCCTGGATTTTCATTGTACTTAACCAATTCCCAGTCCTTGTAATAGTCTGCCAATTCCCCTTCTTTAAAAGTAAATGGGAAGTTCACAGAGCAAGGGTAATCTTCCGTATCCATAGCACAAACGATAAGATTATAACCACCGACCGTGGTATGCTCCTGCATATTTTTGATAATTGCAGGAATGCGGTCTGCTTGCAAAAACATCAAAACAACTGTCGATACGATGAAATCATAAGCTTGCCCAATGCTAGCTGAATTGATATCGTAAAGACCAACAGGCATGTCCAAATCTTCCTGCTCCACAATGCTTTGCAAGATTTCAAGAGATAACTCATTTTGATCCACAGCTGTCACATCAAAACCATTCTGTGCAAGAAAGAGAGAGTTACGGCCCTGACCACAGCCCAAATCCAAGGCTTTCCCTGGTTTTACTGTCCGCATTGCCTCTAGGACCTCTGAATGAACAGGATTGGTATTGTATTTTTTAGGGAAATAATCCTCAGGTTTACAATAAAATTCTAAATACCATTCTACATCGTCTGTTACAGCCTCCACTCGGTGCCAGGCTTGTGGTTGGGCCATGGGATTGTCGGCTCCTGCTTCAAAGAGGTGTTCAGCTATAACCTCACCATCCTCTGTCAATTCAATAAACTTGAGAGTTCCTTTTAAAACAGTAATCTTCCCCCAAGTCCCAACTTTTGTATTGTGCTTTTGCTGAACAGCCTCTGGCATAGTTTCTTTAGTCCACAAAGGCATGCGTTTATAAGCAACTAATTTTTCCATTTTCATTTCCTCTTTTTATCGCTGATTAACAGCTTTCATCACGCGCGCAATATCGCGATTCTGCTCACGTCGTTTGATAGACTCCCGTTTATCATAGTCATGCTTCCCTTTAGCTAAACCTAAAAGGAGTTTAGCGTAACCATCTTTGATATAGACTTTAAGGGGAACCAGGGTCATCCCTGTCCCTTTGGTCTCTTGTTCCAATTTTTGGATTTGTTTCTTATGGAGCAGGAGTTTACGACGGCGTTCAGGTTCCTGGTTCCAGATATTTCCCTCTTCGTAAGGTGCGATATGGACATTGCTCAACCAAACTTCTCCATTTTTTACTTGGGCAAAGCCATCCTTGAGATTGATTCGAGCTGCTCGCACACTCTTGATTTCAGTTCCAGTCAGGACCATTCCTGCCTCTAGCGTATCTACGATTGTATAGTCGTGACGTGCCTTTTTATTTTGTGCGACGACCTTTCCCTCGCCCTTTGCCATGCTTGGCTCCTTTCTTAGCTACTTCCTTGTAAAAGGGTTTCTTTCCTTTTTTCTTCTTGTCTTTTTGTGAATGCTTGCGCTTATCATTTGATCGTCCTGATTTTCTCTTATCTTCCTTCTTATCTGAACGACGATTTGAACCACGCACTCTGTCACTACGACTAGATTGTTTCAAGCCCTTCTCAATCACATCAAACTCACTTGGGATATATGAGAAGTCAATTTCACCCGTCATCTTGTCGGCTCTTTCAACTCGGATACGGATTTGCTGACCTACACGGAAGGTTGTACCTGATTTCTCCCCACGCAGGGTCAAATCACGCTCATTGAAATGATAAAATTCAGGTAAATTAGTGATGTGAATTAAGCCTTCGACTGTATTTGGTAATTCAACAAAGAGACCAAATTTAACGATACTTGAAACAACTGCATCATACTCTTCACCAACGTACTCTTCCATGTATTCAGCTTTTTTCATGGCTTCGACTTCACGCTCTGCCTCGATGGCACGGCGCTCACGGTTGGAAGACTGGGTCGCAATCTCTGGAATCACTTGTTCAAAATGCTCTGCTATTTCCTTAGAACGGCTGTAATCACGAATCATACGGTGAACAAGAAGGTCTGGATAACGACGAATCGGACTGGTAAAGTGAGTGTAATAGTCAGCAGCAAGGCCATAGTGGCCGTGATTGTGCTCCGAATAGCGAGCCTGCTGCATAGAGCGAAGAAGCATCATGGACAATACATCTGCATAAGGTTCCCCCTCAACAGCACGCATGATGTCTTGGAGGGCCTCCTGGCTAATCTCACTGGCAGTCCCATAAATACGCAAGCCAAAACTCGAAGCATAATCAATAAACTTCTGAACTTTTTCAGCCTTAGGCTCCTCGTGAATTCGATAGATGAAAGGTAGATCCAGCTTGCTAAAATGCTCGGCAACTGTTTCATTGGCCATCAGCATAAAGGATTCAATCATGCGCTCAGCAACACCACGCTGACGAAGAACGATATCAACAGGCTTACCTTGCTTATCCACTAAAATCTTAGCTTCATTGGTATCGAAATTGAGGGCACCACGTTTCACACGCATGTTTTCTAAAATTTCATGAAGCTTGGCCATGAGTTCGATACTAGGGACAATTTTCTGATATTCTTGTCTCTTTTCCACGTCGCCAGCTAGAATATCATTAACATCGTTATAGGTCATACGGAAGCTTGTCTTGATTACCGTTTGTGTAATGGTGTAATTGACCACACGACCATGTTTATCAATCTCCATAATGGCAGACTGGGTTAGGCGATCAACTTGAGGATTGAGGGAGCAGATACCATTTGACAGTCGTTCTGGAAGCATTGGGACCACACGGTCTGTCACATAGACAGAAGTTGCACGATTAAGGGCTTCCTTATCAAGGGCAGACCCCTCAGTCACATAGTAGGAAACATCTGCGATGTGAACACCGAGCTCCAAATTCCCATTTTTTAAAGCCTTGATATGCACCGCATCGTCCAAGTCTTTGGCGTCAGCACCGTCAATGGTAAAGGTAATCTCATCTCTTAGATCCAGACGGCCTTCCATATCCTTTTGAGACGGAACATCAGGCACACTTTCTGCTTCCTTGACAACAGCCTCTGGAAATTCTGAGACAATGTCCATAGACTCCAAAACCTCAAGAACATCAATTCCGACATCCGTTGAATGCCCCACCACATCTAGAACACTCGCGACAAAGAAATCATGTTTCTTGCTTGGGTATTTGTCGATAAAGACCTTGAGAACTTCTGTTCCCTCCAGTTTAAGGGCTGGTTTTTTTACATAAATCGGTTGGCTGATTTTCTGATTTTTCGAACGGATGTAGCCAGCATACTTAGGTTTTTCCTGATCTAGAACGATTTGACCGACAACAGTTGTCAAACTGTGTTCTAGGATATCGATAATTTTGGCTTCCGCCGCTGTTCCCTTGTTACGATCAGCGACTTTCTTGATGACAACCTCAACAGTATCGCCATCAATAGCATAGTTGACATCGTTTTTACCTACAAAAAGGTCGTCCTCCTCGCCTTCTAGACTGACAAAACCAAAGCCATTTTTATGGGCATGAAAAATCCCCTTGAGAGTAATCTCATGTTTTTTCTTAACTTCTAAGGTCAGAGTACCATCTTCTTCAAAACGAATCTGGTGCTTTCTTTCCATTAAGGATAAGGTTTTAATCAACTCACGAAAATCCTTGGAACCGTCTTTTCCCAAAGCCTGAGCCAAGTCATTGACAGTTACCTTTCCCTTATCTTGCAAATATTCTTTTATTCTATCTTTCATATTTTCTTTCTAGATTTTTTAATTTTCTTTTACTGTAAAACCTTTTCAAACATCCTTTAAAAATAAAAAGAGGCAAAGACCTAGTCCTGCCCATTATTTTCTTATCTACTTGATAATACCGTCAATGCTAAGGCAATGGCTAGCCAGAAAAAGACTAAAATCCCTGTCAAACGCTGCATTACAGCTTCAAAACCGCGTGCTTTACTGCGTTCAAACAAATCACCTGAGCTGGCATCAAATACATTGCTGGATTGGTTTTTGGTTGGTTGCATGAAAATCGCAATCACAATCACAACAGATAATACTAATAAAATGGTTAATAATAGGTTATACATATCAAACTCCTTAAAATCCCTATTATTTTACCATAAAATCTACTTAGATTCAAGATGTAGGGTTACTTTTCTTTCCTTGGGACAATACTTTAAAACCTCAATCTTGTCTGGATGGGTTTTGGAATTTTTACTGGTTAGGTAATTGATACTGCCACAAGAGGAGCATTTGAGATTAATTTTTACTCGCACTAGATTTCCTTTACTTTTAATAATGTTCGAAATTGAAGAAGGTTAAAGAGACAACTAAAGGCAACACAAAGGCTTGTCGCATAAAAGACTGCATGGTAGCCAAATTGACCTGCTACTGCAGAACCTGCCATGGGACCAACGACACCTCCCAGATAAAAGAATACCTGATTGAAGGCAAATACCCTCGAAATACCAGCTTTGGGCGTCATCTTGCTGAGAAGGGCATTAACTCCGGGAATCAAGGCACCGGTTCCCAATCCAAAGAGGAAACGATAAAGTCCTAGTTGAAGCGGGCTAGAGGCATTGGCACAGAGGAGATAGATGATGACTGAATAAAACTGGGCTACAATCAAGAGGCGATGGTTGCCAACCTTGTCACCTAGCTTTCCCATAACTCCTGCACTCATCATACTGGAAAAGCCCATACTGGATACAATCAAACCAGAGACAAAAAGAAGATTCTCTGTCTGGCCTAAGTCGCGCACATACAGAGCTAAGATAGGGCCGATTGATTGGGCTGAAAATTGGATGACAAAACTGGTCAGAAAGAGGTTGATCAAAAGATAGGGATATTTAACTGATGTAAATAATTCCTTTGTTGGGATGGACTTTTCCTTGGCTACTGGTTGAAAATCTTCCTTGATAAAGAAAATAGTCAAAACAGCAGCTAAAAATAGAAAACTACCAACCAGTAAGAAAACAGTACGAATACCAAATAATTCTGCGATAAAGCCGCCAATAAAAGGACCAGTTAGAGTACCTGCAACTACGACTGTAGACAAAGTACCTAAGGCAGAGCCTGATTTCTCCTTGGAAACCTGACTGGCTATCAAGGCCGTTGCATTAGGAACAAAACCCGCAAATACACCATTTAGTAAACGAAGAAAGATTAACCAATAAATATTTGGCACAAAGGCCAAGCCTCCCATAGTGATAGTCATGGCCAGACCAGCACGAATCATCATGGGTTTTCGACCATATTTATCAGCAAGAATCCCCCAGATAGGAGAAAAGAGCGCCGCCGAAATAGCAGAGACAGAAATAGCTAATCCTGCATAAAAAGCGACTTGCTCACTCCCTACACCTAGATTTTCCACGAAGATGGGCATAAAAGGCACAACCAAAGAAATACTGGCTCCAGTCAGAAAATTACCAAACCAGGCAATGCGCAGATTATCCTTCCAGTTAATCTCTGTCATCTTGCCTACCTCCCTCAAGCAGGGAGAACACCTGAGTAAGAAGCTGATCCTGATTGCCATTGTTGTTTAAAACATGGCTAGCCAAACCTTTCTTTTTTTCTAAAGACCACTGGGCTGCCAGACGAAACTCAGCTTCATCTTTGGACAAGTGGTCCCTTTTCATTAAGCGTTCTACTTGGACATCTCGATCCACATAGACCAACCACGTCTCATCAAACCAAGCGCTGTAGTCCTGCTCAAAAAGTAGGGGAATATCCATGAAGAAAATCTCTTCTGTCTGAGCCAACTGGTCTCTCAACGTAGCTAGTTCCTCACGGATAATCTTTCCTTGGATTTGCTTAGACCATTCTCGTTCTTCAGGATTTGAAAAGATAAGACTAGCTAGGAGAGGGCGATTAAGTTCTCCGTTTTCAAGGATGATTTCTTGCCCGAAGTGCTGGACTAGAGCCTCAAACAGACGACCACCAGGTTTCTGTAGTTGGTGAACGACTGCGTCGGCATCCACTACTTGAAAGCCTTGCTTTCTTAGAAAATTTGTCACGGTTGACTTACCGGAGGCAATTCCCCCAGTGATTCCAATGATTTTTCCCATCAGCCCCTCCTTTGGCACTGAGGACAAAAATGGGTGCCTCGTCCACCTAGTTGGATTTTCTCAATGATGATGCCACAACGTGAACATTCTTGACCAGCCTTGTCATAGACTTGATGAAAATCCTGCATGGTTCCATCTTCCCCAAAGGCATTGGTATAAGTCCGAATGGTGGAACCACCTTTTTCAACAGCCTGTCCCAAAACAGCAATGGTCTGGTCATGAATGGCAGTCGCTTCTTCTGCTGTCAAAGTCTGGGAAGGTCTAGCTGGATGAACCTGAGCTCGCCAGAGAACCTCATCCACATAGATATTGCCAAGTCCAGCTACCAAAGTCTGGTCTAAAAGATGGGATTTGATAGGCTTTTTAGATTTAGCTAGAGCTACTTGAAAGACCTGCACATCAAAGTCTTGTTCGCTTGGTTCAGGACCTAGTTTTTTAGAAATAAAGTAGGCGTCTAAAAGGTCAGGAGCCAAGAGTTCCATAGTACCAAACTTGCGAACATCCTCATAAACAAGCGTGCCACCATCTTCAAACTGAAAGAAAACATGGGCATGTTTGCGTTCAAGCACTTGGTTCGGATAGTAAAAATACTTGCCCTCCATCCGCAAATGGGAAATCAAGACCTTGTCTGTCAGGTAGAAAAGTAAATATTTACCCCGACGTCCCATTGACTCAACAATTTGACCAGGCACTTCCTTTCGAAACTCGTCCAAATCCGTCTTAATCATCTTGGGATAGCGAATTTCTATACTCGAAATCTTCTTTCCCAAAATCAATTTTTCCAAGCCACGTCGAACGGTTTCAACCTCAGGTAATTCAGGCATAAGTCCTCCTTCTGTAAAAACAAGAAGCAGGCATGAGCCCACCTCTACTTAGTATTCTTTTTCATTATAGCCAAAGTCAGCCAAATCTAGCTTTTTATCGCGCCAGTTTTTCTTGACCTTGACCCATGTTTCTAGGAAGACCTTGTCTCCTAGCATGAGTTCGATATCACGACGGGCCATGCTACCAATTTTTTTAAGCATAGCACCACCTTTACCGATAATAATCCCTTTTTGACTATCACGCTCGACCATAATTGTTGCACGGATGTGAACCTTGTCTGTCTCTTCGTCTCGTTTCATAGAATCAACCACTACAGCAACTGAGTGAGGAATCTCTTCGCGAGTTAGATGCAAGACTTTCTCCCGAACCATCTCTGAAACCAAGAAACGTTCTGGATGGTCTGTGATTTGATCAGACGGGAAATACTGGAATCCTTCGTCCAGATTTTCACTCAAAATATCAACTAAACGTGAGACATTATTTCCCTGAAGGGCTGAGATAGGAACAATTTCCTTGAAATCCATTTGATTGCGGAAATCATCAATCTGAGACAAAAGCTGGTCTGGATGAACCTTATCGATCTTGTTCACCACCAAAATCACAGGAACCTTGGCAGCCTTGAGACGCTCGATAATCATGTCGTCTCCCTTACCACGCGCTTCATCAGCAGGCACCATGAAAAGAACGGTGTCCACTTCGCGAAGGGTACTGTAGGCAGACTCAACCATGAAATCTCCAAGAGCTGTTTTAGGCTTGTGAATCCCTGGTGTGTCGATAAAGACGATTTGTTCCTTATCAGTCGTGTAAATTCCCATTATTTTGTTGCGCGTTGTCTGCGCCTTGTCACTCATGATGGCAATCTTTTGCCCCATGACATGATTTAAAAAAGTTGACTTCCCAACATTGGGACGTCCTAAAATGGCTACAAAGCCTGATTTAAAAGTCATAATTTCCTCTTACTATTTAAAATAATAAATCCCAGATTCGTGGGAGAAAAATCAATGCGCCTGTTAAGGCTGCGAAAAGAGAGACCACTAATACCGCGCCAGCCGCCATATCCTTGGCATTTTTAGCCAGCATGGAAAAGTGATAGTGACTGGCCAAATCCACCACATTTTCAATAGCAGAATTGATAATTTCAAAAGCTACTACCAAGAAAATGCTCAATAGGAGAAAGAGCCATTCGATTCGTGACACCTGAAAAACAAAACCTGCAAGGATGACCACAAGAGCCGTCACTGCATGTTTTCGCATATTGCGTTCTTCCTTGATGGCAGTAAAAATTCCTGTGAGAGCAAATTCTAAACTGGATATCAGGTCACGATTTTTCCATTTTCGTTTATTGTCTTGTGAGTCCATAGGCTGTCAAAATTTCTTCTTGTAAACCGAACATCTCCGCTTCTTCTTCCGGAGTGTAGTGATCATAGCCGTTGATATGTAAAAAGCCGTGTACTGCCAAGAAGCCCATCTCACGCTCAAAGCTATGGCCATATTCCTCGGCCTGCTCATGTGCCTTATCGATAGAGATGAACAGTTCCCCAATATAGGCATCAAACTCAGACATCATCTCTGCCAATTCTGGATTTTCAAGTAAATCTTCCTCGTCAAAGGCAATTTCCAACTCTGGCTTGTATTCAAGGCTGATGACATCTGTCGGACGGTCTGTGTCACGGTACTCCAGATTGAGTTCATGACTACGCTCATTGGTCACAAAGGTAACTGCCATCTCCTTGTCTTCTTTTCCTAATTTTTGGGCTGCAAATTCCAAAATTTCTTGGGTTTGTTGCAACATTTCTTTTGAAACTTGACCAGTTTCATCTACCATTTCAATATACATGTGCTTCTCGTTTCTCTTTACTTGGCTTTATTATACCACATTTCCATGATTTTATTCTACCTTTTTGATATAATACTATGGAATACAATCACAAGGAGAGAACGATGTCATTTGACGGATTTTTTTTACACCACATGGTTGAGGAATTGCGAAGAGAGTTAGTGAACGGTCGCATCCAGAAAATCAATCAACCTTTTGAACAAGAGTTGGTCTTGCAAATCCGCAGCAATCGCCAAAGTCATCGCCTGCTCCTTTCTGCCCATCCAGTTTTTGGACGCATTCAGCTGACCCAAACGACTTTTGAAAATCCAGCCCAACCTTCTACCTTTATCATGGTTTTGAGAAAATATTTGCAGGGTGCCCTGATTGAGTCGATCGAGCAAGTGGAAAATGACCGTATTGTGGAAATGACAGTTGCCAATAAAAACGAGATTGGGGACCATATTCAGGCTACCTTGATTATCGAAATTATGGGGAAACACAGTAATATTCTACTGGTCGATAAAAGCAGTCATAAAATCCTCGAAGTTATCAAACATGTTGGCTTTTCACAAAATAGCTACCGTACCTTGCTTCCTGGATCGACCTACATCGTTCCACCAAGTACAGAATCTCTCAATCCTTTCACTATCAAGGATGAAAAGCTCTTTGAAATCCTACAAACACAGGAAACGACAGCTAAAAACCTTCAAAGCCTCTTTCAAGGTCTGGGACGCGATACGGCAAATGAATTGGAAAGCATACTGGTTAGTGAAAAACTTTCCACTTTTCGAAACTTTTTCAATCAAGAAACCCAGCCATGCTTGACTGAGACTTCCTTCAGTCCAGTTCCTTTTGCAAATCAGGTGGGAGAGCCTTTTGCCAGTCTTTCTGATTTGTTGGACACCTACTATAAGGACAAGGCTGAGCGCGACCGCGTCAAACAGCAAGCCAGTGAACTCATTCGTCGTGTTGAAAATAAACTTCAGAAAAACCGCCACAAACTCAAAAAACAGGAAAAAGAATTACTGGCGACAGACAATGCTGAAGAATTTCGCCAAAAAGGGGAATTGCTGACAACCTTCCTCCACCAAGTGCCTAACGACCAAGACCAGGTTATCTTAGATAACTACTACACCAACCAACCTATCACGATTGCGCTTGATAAGGCCTTGACTCCCAACCAGAATGCCCAACGCTATTTCAAACGGTATCAGAAACTCAAAGAAGCTGTCAAATACTTGACTGATCTGATTGAGGAAACCAAGGCAACCATTCTCTATCTGGAAAGTGTAGAAACCGTCCTCAACCAAGCTGGACTAGAAGAAATAGCCGAAATCCGTGAAGAATTGATTCAAACAGGTTTTATCCGCAGAAGACAGCGAGAAAAAATCCAGAAACGCAAAAAACCAGAACAATATCTAGCAAGCGATGGCAAAACCATCATCTATGTCGGCCGAAACAATCTTCAAAATGAAGAACTAACCTTTAAAATGGCCCGCAAGGAGGAACTTTGGTTCCATGCTAAGGACATTCCTGGAAGCCACGTTGTCATCTCAGGAAATCTAGACCCATCTGATGAAGTCAAGACAGACGCGGCAGAGCTAGCTGCCTACTTCTCTCAAGGTCGCCTGTCAAATCTGGTGCAGGTGGATATGATTGAAGTCAAGAAACTCAACAAACCAACTGGTGGCAAACCCGGCTTTGTCACTTACACAGGACAAAAGACCCTCCGCGTCACACCAGACCCAGAAAAAATTGCATCCATGAAAAAATCCTGATTTTACTTGAAATCAGGATTTTTAACTTACTATTCACTCAAATCATATCCAATTATAGGACTAATCTTTCCCACCTAGTTTCTCATTGATTTTCATCATCACACTAGCAATTTTTTCGCCCCAATAAGGGTCTGAGGCATATTCAACATTCATACCAGACGCCTTGTTTCCAAGGAAAGTTCTGCCCCTATCGATATAATTTTCCTTAATCCACTTGGTTGCACCTAAAATTCCCTTATCCACATCATCAAAAGTCTTGGCAGAAAGGTAAGGAGTCGTATCATAGGCTGTAATTCCAAAGAAATTATTCTTATCTTTGGCAATCTTACTTCGTCCCCAGTCACTTTCTAAGGCACTATGGGCAAGGAGGTAAAGGGCATTGATATGGTAATGTTCTTCGGCTTCCTTAAAGGTAGCTCCCTTATTTTCCAGGAGGCTATTATTAATATTTAGCAGACTAAATACCTTATCCAAGTCTTCAGCACTATAGTTTGTAGCCTCTGTCAAATCTTTAAAAAGGAAGGGATTTTCAAGGTTAAAACCTTCAAAATGCAGTCCATCTGCCGAATAATATTTCTTGCCTACTTCCATATCAGAAAGATGAGCAGCTACTGGGATACTAGCATTCTGAGCTACATAGTGATAAAAACGATGTCCATCACTCTCATAATAAGGGATAAAATCCTTACTAGCATCTAGTGCTTGTAAATCTTCTGTTTTCATATAGCCTGATAAACCAGAAATAGTAATAGCCAGGCGCTTGTCATCACTTTTTCTATCCTTATCCAGCCAAACAACACTACCTTGCGATATATAGGACAGCTTTTCACCATCTGCATTATAGATATTTGCAGTAACTGGAAGGACCTGATAATTATCAGAGCTAATCTTGGACTCCTTATGCCACTTTCCATCGTTTCCTAGCTGATGACCATCAATAGTCTCATTTTTTGCCATATAGCCACCAGATTTGAAGTAGTACCAGGCTTGATTTTTAGAATCGTATACCCATTCTTTCTCAGCCATTTTGCCATCAGATTTGAGATAAAACCATGACTCCTTATCCAAAATCCATTCATTGGCTGCCATATAGCCACCGGATTTTAGATAATAATAGTGACCATTTTCGAAAATCCATTCTTTATCAGCATGATTTCCATTTTCTTTGATATAAAACCAAGATTGGTATTGTTTGTCAAAAAGCCAGCCTTGCTGTACTTTGGCGCCACTAGCACTCACATAAGCCTGTTCAATCCACTGACTTGTCAGTAGATAACCACCGGATTTGAAATAATAGTCCTTACCTTTGATTTGGAGCCATTCTTTCTCTGCGTGTTGTCCATCTGCTTTGATATAAAACCAAGCGTCGTATTGAGAATCATAGACCCAATCTTCTATTACCTTGGCACCTGTTGCACCAACATAGGAAGTTCCTACCCACGCATTTCTTTTCATCTTTCCATCTTGGTCAAGATAATAGAAGGCTCCCTTGTCTTCTACCCATTCTGATTTTGCCATATAGCCACCAGATTTGAGGTAAAAATAGTCGTCACCTTGTTTCAGCCATTCATTTTCAGCATAGTTGTCATCTGCTTTTATATAAAACCAAGATTGATAATGAGCATCAAAAACCCACTCATTGGCTGCTTGACTACCATCTGCTTTTAGGTATTGTTTTCCTTGCCAAGTACCACCACTTGCCATTACACCCTCTGGTCTGACTAAGAAAAATAGCAGGGCTAAAAAAATAAATCTCAATTTCTTCATTAATTTACTTCCTCTGTTCTTACTCATTTCATTATATCAAAATTCTCTATAATCAACATTACAAACTAATAAAAAATCAAGAACAGATAGATTGCAGTTTACCTCAAAGACTCTTTTACTTCCTTGCGGAGATCTTCTAGACTGCTAATACCGTATTTATCCATGGCTTTTGGTAAATTTTCAATGATATCAGGACAGGCATATGGATTAGTAAAGTTGGCTGTTCCAACTCCGATGGCAGAGGCTCCAGCCAGATACATTTCTAGGGCAGTTTCTGCAGAATCCACTCCCCCCATTCCAATGATAGGCAGGTCTGTTGTTTGGGCTACTTGGCGGATGAGTTTGAGGGCTACTGGAAAAACTGCTGGACCAGACATTCCACCTGTTCCATTGGCCAAGATTGGTTTTCTGGTTTTGAGGTCAAAGCGCATTCCAACCAGAGTATTAATCATGGTTAATCCGCTTGCTCCTGCATCTTCTGCAGCTTTTGCGACAGTAACGATATCGGTCACACTAGGAGTTAGTTTGACATAAACTGGTACATCAGAGGCTTCCACAGCTGCTTTCACCACATCGTAAGCTAAATCTGGGTCTTGACCAATTAAGAGTCCATGATTACAGTGATCTACGTTGGGACAAGAAATATTGAGCTCAATAGCCTTCACATTAGCTGCCTTGGAAATACCATGAGAAACAGCCGCATACTCTTGTTTTGAAAAACCGGCCACATTAGCAATAATAGGAAGATTTGGATATTCTCTTTTCAGCCAAGGCAGTTTTTCAGCTAAGACAGATTCCAAACCCGGATTTTGCAAACCGATTGCATTGAGCATGCCAGCAGGTGTTTCTGCCACCCTTGGAGTTGGATTGCCAAAGCGTGGTTCAAGAGTTGTCGCCTTGATCATAATAGAGCCTAAAAGGTCTAAATCATAGTACTTGGCATACTCTTGACCAAAACCAAAACAGCCTGATGCTGGAATAATCGGATTTTTCAAATCCAAACCAGGTAGAGAAACTTGTAAACGATTTGTAGTCATAATTTTCTCCTTATAATACAACTGTTCCTGTACGGAAAACAGGGCCATCTTCACAGACGCGTTGGCTGACCGTCTCGCTTTCTGGAACTTTTAGGACACAGGCATAGCAGGCACCCATCCCACAAGCCATACGAGATTCTAGAGATAGATAAGCTCTTGGATGGTCGTAAAAGGTTTGATTGATATACTTCATCATTCCGGGTGCCCCACATGAGTAAACAGCATCAAATTGACTGTCTAAATCATTGATGACAACAGAAACATTCCCCTTGATGCCATAAGAACCATCATCCGTCGTTACAAAAACCGGGCCATATTGAGCCAATTCTTTTTCGAGAATAACAGCATCCTTGTTGGCAAAACCGAGGACAGTCACTACTTTCACACCACGTGAATGCAATTCCTTGGCTACTTCAAGCAAGGGCGGAACACCAATCCCCCCACCAACGAGAAGAACCTGATTCTGCTCATCAAGGTCAGACAAGTCAAAACCATTTCCCTGAGGCCCCATCACATCCAGAGTATCTCCCTGACTTAAGGTTGAGAATATAGCTGTCCCAGCCCCTTCAATCCGATAAATGAGATGACACTGCTTGTTTACTTTATCAATAGACGAAATTGAAATAGGGCGACGCAAGAGATGGGCATCATCAGGCACACGCAGATGTAGAAATTGGCCTGCTCGCATGGCTTCAACCATTTCCCCCTCTAGGACTAATTCAAAGATTGCTGGCGCGATTTCCTCCTGTGCAACCACCTTCATGGTTTCCAAGCGAATCGCACCTAAACGTTTCTTACATGTGGGATTCATGACTTTTCCTCCTTAAATTTTAAGGGAACCAGATAAAGAAAAGACCTTGCTAATGCAAGGCCTCAGTTAAAATCGTACAAGACAAGAGAGCACACTCAAAAAGTCTCCTCTAGAAAATTGTACTATTCTTTTATCTGACACCTTGTGAGTCTCTCTGGACTCCCCTTAAAGGTTAAATTTTTACCAGTATACTCTTTCAGCTAAAAAAAGTCAAGTAGAAAACGAACATTCTACTTAACTTCACGAGATTATTTTTCACGAATGACTTCGACCTTGTAGCCATCAGGGTCTTTGACAAAGTAATAGTTAGGCGCAGTTCCTGGTAGGCCATTTGGCTCAGTAACTTCATAACCTTTGGCACTGTGCTCTTGATGAAGAGCTTCAAGATCAGGTGTACTTAGGGCGATATGGGCAAAGCCATCTCCAACCACATACGGACCGTGATCGTAGTTATAAGTCAACTCCAACTCATAGTCATCGCCCTCAAGACCTAGATAGACAATCGTGAAGGCATGGTCTGGAAAATCTCTGCGACGCAATTCTTTAAACCCAAAAGCATCTTGATAAAATGCGATTGATTTTTCAAGATTTTCTACTCGCAAGCAAGTATGTAGCATTTTTGAAGCCATATTTTCTCCTTTATTTTTAAAAAGACTGGGACAATCCTGTTCCAGTCTTATCAGTTATTATTTACCAAGTTTTGCTTTAGCTGCATCTGCAAGAGCTGTGAAAGCTGCTGCATCGTTAACAGCCAAGTCAGCAAGCATTTTACGGTTAACTTCGATCTCAGCCAATTTCAATCCATGCATCAATTGTGAGTATGAAAGTCCGTTCATACGAGCTGCCGCGTTGATACGAGTGATCCACAATTTGCGGAAGTCACGTTTTTTCTGACGACGGTCACGGTATGCATAGTAGTAAGAGTTCATTACTTGTTCTTTTGCAGTACGGAACAAGATGTGTTTAGCTCCATAGTAACCTTTTGCTAATTTAAGAATACGTTTACGACGTTTGCGTGATACAACGCCACCTTTAACACGTGCCATGTTTTATTTCCTCCAAATATTTCCTAGAATTGTTTACTTACAGTCAAGCTATTATTTCAAGCGAGTAAGCATTGCTTTGATACGTTTGTAGTCTCCTGAATGCACCATAGATGCTTTACGAAGATGACGACGTTGTTTCTTAGTTTTTCCGTGGAAACGGTGAGAAGTGTAAGCACGGAAACGTTTAAGTCCACCAGAACCTGTACGTTTGAAACGTTTAGCTGATGCGCGGTGTGTTTTTTGTTTTGGCATGATTTTTTCTCCTTTATTTAACTTTCTGACAATTATTTTTTGTCAGTCGCTGGCGCCAATTGCATGAACATTTGACGTCCATCCATTTTAGCACGTTGTTCGATGATGGCAATATCTTGAGTTGCTTCAGCAAACTCGGCTAAAACTTTTGCACCAATCTCTTTATGGGTAATCATACGACCCTTAAAGCGAATAGATACCTTAACTTTATTTCCTTTTTCAAGGAATTTGCGTGCATTGCGAAGTTTTGTATCAAAGTCACCCTTGTCAATAGTTGGACTTAGACGAACTTCTTTCACAGTAACAACACTTTGTTTTTTACGTTGTTCTTTTTGCTTCTTCTGGTACTCAAATTTGAACTTACCGTAGTCCATAATTTTTGCAACAGGCGGTTTGGCTTGGGGTTGAATCAATACTAGGTCAACATTAGCGTTATCAGCCAAAGCTTGCGCTTCACTGAGTGGCTTGATGCCTAGCTGTTCTCCTTCAAGACCAATCAAGCGAACTTCACGTACACGAATCTCATCATTGATGAATAAGTCTTGCTTTGCTATGGTTTTCACCTCTTTTGTTTTATTAGAGAAAAACAATAGCGGACTCGTAAATATACAAGCCCGCACGTTATGATAGCGTTTCTTAGAAACTTTTCATCCGTAGGGCCAGGCAACTTAATGTCACAAGGCGAGAAGCTCTCACTTCTGCTTTTCTCAACTTTTATATGATACCAAGTTTTCTAGCTCTTGTCAAGATAAAAAGTTATTTTTTGAAAAGTTTCTGCTCATTAGCCAACCGTTTCAATCTTCCAACTATTCCAACCTTTAAAGCGTATAGCTCCTTGCTGGTCAGTTCGGTAAACTTTACTATTGATACCTTCCAGTCGTGTCAAGGTTTCCTGATGGGGGAGTTTCGTTCGATTGTTCTTTCCAACTGAGATGAGAGTCATCTCTGGTTTGAGCTGTTCTAAAAAGGCTGAACTTAATGATTTTTTAGAGCCATGTTGACTAGCTTTCAAGACATCCACCTTTAGGTCAGGATATTGATTCAGCACCTCCTTCTCTCCTTTCTCCTCCAAATTTCCTGTGAAAAGAAAGTTTTTATCCAAGAGTTTTCCATACAAAACCAGGGAATCTTCATGATTTCCATTTCCAATTTTCCTTGGAGATAGGACTTCTAACTGACTTCCAAAAATTGGCAAATTCTCTCCCATTGTCACACTACGTACCTTAGTTTGAGTCGCCTCTAGTTCGGCCACAAATTCCTTCTGTTTCAGACTGCCTTTTGACACTAAAATTTCTCCTACATGGAAAGCCTTGGTCACCTCCAACAAATCTCCAACATGTTCCTTGTCCGTATTTGTCAAAATTAGCTGGTCAATCTTGGCCACTCCTCGACTTTTAAGATAGGGTATCAAACTTCTCTGTGCATTGCTGGTCGTCGTCTTTTCTTGCCATTTTTCGATTTTCTTATCAGATTCTGCCTTGCCACCTACATCTATGAGAATGGTTTTACCAGTTATATCCCGTAGGAAAATACTTTCGCCTTGCCCCACATCCAGCATGGTAATTTCATTTTCCAGTGGATGCTTGTTCAGGAGAAAGAGCCCTGTAATCAATAAGCTCAATACCGTTAGCCTTTTAATGTTTTTCCTCAAATCATAAACTAAAGCCAAGGAAATTAACAATAAGATTAAAAGCCATGCATTGGGTTGTCCAAAGACTAGAGGCCTACTTGCCACTTGTGATACCAAGCGAATCATCCCCTCCAACCATTCAAAAATAAAATTCAGCTGAATGACTGGATAGAGAAAGGAAAGGGCAAATAAGATAGACAAGAGCGGTAAGAAGACCAAGTCAAATAGAAAGGAAAAGACAAAAGTCAAAAGGATAGACCAAGGCTGAAATTCCGCAAAATAGAAGGATAGAATAGGCAATATTCCCAAGGAGATGACTAGACTTTCTCTAGCAACAGCCTTGAATCCCTCCCCTTCTTTGCTGGTCATGGTCAAGATAAAAGCATAGGCGCAGGACAAAACACCTCCCGCCGTCAGGAAAAAGTTGGGCATGATAATAAAGAGGACAAGAACCGTCAAGGCAAAATTATCCAAGCCCTTAACACCATGTTGAGCTAATAGCTTCTGCAAGAGACTGCGAATAACCGATGCTGAAAATCCTGTCAGACCTGCATAGATAAGGGAAAAGGGATAGGTCAGCCATTTCAACTTTTCTTGGGTCAAGCCTAATCGCAAGAGTAGTTTCTTAAACCCGTCCATGAAAAAACCTACCTGCATCCCCGACAAGGCAAAGAGGTGGATAATTCCTAAACTAGAATAAAGCTCATTCATCTCCTCAAAATCTGTGTCCAGATGCCCTAACAAGAGCCCTGTCATGTAATTGCGCATAGGGTCTGGAAAATGCGTCTTAATCCAAACTACAGCCTTTCGGCGTAAACTGGACAGGTTTTCACCTATATCCCAACTGCCAACCTTTTGAAGTGACTGGATTCTTTTGATATTGAGAGTCTGGTAAATTCCCTGAGTCTTCAGATAGGCTTGGTAGTCAAAGCCACCAAAATTTCTCTGCCCTTCTGGCTCTGAAAGTTTTCCTTCTAGTTCCAAATCATGAAGGGCTGTTAAAGCTTGAAATTGTTCTTTCTCCTCCTCGGACTGGAGTTTATAATAGACTTGGAAAGCATGACCGTTAGACTTACCACGAAAGGATAGACTATCACCATTGACCTTAATAGTGTCTGGTAAAATCCGTACCCTTTCAACAGAATCCGCTAGGTTTTGACCAGCTTGACTCTGTTGCCAATTTTGAAACAGAAACCAGAAACCAAAGATTCCACAAATCACTAGAACTCTGCCTGCTGATTTCCAAGGAAATTGAATAAAGAGACAAACTAGCAGAAAAACGAACCCCAACAAAGCAAGATAGGATGCTGAGAAAATAGCATAGTAAAGCCAAAGCAATAGAAAACTCAGATAAATCAGGGGAAGGGGGAAATTCTTAATCCACTGTAACATAATCTTTTAACTTTTCTATGGTCTTAGCACCAATGCCAGAGACCTTCTTGAGCTCATCTACTGACTTGAATTTCCCATTTGTTTCACGATGGACGATAATATCCTGAGCACGTTTTCCTCCCAGACCCTTGACCTGCTTGAGTTCTTCCAGACTGGCCTTGTTGAGATTGACCTTCTTTTCCTTGTTTCTTGAAGAAGTCGTCCCCGAAGCAGTCTGCTGACTAGCTGCTTCTTCTCCCTTAGTTGGAACGTAAACCAGAGCCTCATCACTAACTTTCTGAGCTAGATTGAGCGACTTGCTATCTGCTTGCTCTGTCAAGCCACCAGCCTTTTGAACAGCATCATTGACTCGACTACCTACCGGCAAATCATAAATTCCAGGTGCTTTAACAGCGCCTTTTACATCTACTGTGATTAGATCTTGTTCAAGAGGTTCTTCCTTTTCTTCCTTTTCGGTCGATGAATCCTTGGAAACAGCTGCAACTTCTGCCTGCAAATTCGTTTCCTTGACAGGTGTTTGTGGAGCTGGCTTTAGCAGGAAAAATCCGCCGACAAGCAAGCCTAGAGCAGTACAAATGACGATGATTTTATACTCTTTGATTTTCTCGATAATTGCTTCCATATTTTCTCCTCTCTTAGATTATTCGTAAGAGGAAGAAAAAACAGTTGAAAATTTCTTCTCAACTGCTTATTTATTTGCAAAATAGTCTTCCTTAGTCAAGACATAATGAACTCTTGTAACGATTCGGCCTTCTTCATGCTGGTCCATACAAGCATATGGTTCTGCATGGGAAAAACGCATGCCTGATTTCTCCATGACCTTTCCAGATGCAGGATTGTCCTTATCGTGAAGGGCGGTCAACTTGTTCATTCCAACCTTCTCAAAAGCAAGCTCAATCACGGCACGATTGGCTTCTGTCGTCAAACCTTGATTCCAATATTTTTTATTGATAATGTAACCAATAGCTGCCCTCTTAAGAGCAGGATCAATCTTGTGCAAATCAATGGTACCGATAAACTGAGCATTGCTTTTTAGTTCTATTCCCCAGCGCCCCAAGGGATTGGCCAAGTAGAACTGAGCAATGTTATTCTTGGTTTCTTCTAAATTTTGATTGGTTGGAAAAGTGTAGCGTGTATTTTCTCTGTCTGAAACATACTCAAACATAGCTTCTGCATCGTCCAAGGTTACAGGTCGGAGCAATAAACGCTCAGTCTCCACTATTGGATACTGAGCTAGTTTTAAAAAGATTGATTCCATACGTTTCTACCATTCAAAAGTATTTTCTATCAGTCTAGCATAAAAAAGAAGTGATAACAAGTTTTTCTTGCTTTTTAAAGCGGTTTCATATAGAATAAAATCATCACCTTATTTTATAGATAATTGTGATAAATCATTTACAACCCGTCAATAGAAAGGGAGTTTTTCTCTATGTTAATCGGAATTCCAAAAGAAATTAAGAATAATGAAAACCGTGTTGCCCTCACACCTGCTGGTGTCCACAGCTTAGTCGGTCGTGGTCATCGCGTCCTAATCGAAACAAATGCTGGTCTCGGTTCTGGCTTTACTGATGCTGACTATCAAAAGCAAGGAGCTGAGATTGTTGCTACTGCTGGTGAAGCCTGGGCTGCAGAGTTAGTCGTGAAAGTAAAAGAACCATTAGCTTCTGAATATGGTTACTTACGTGACGACCTGCTTCTCTTTACCTACTTGCACATGGCCGCAGCGCCTGAATTAGCAGATGCTATGCTAGCAGCAAAAACAACAGGGATTGCCTATGAAACTGTTCGTGATTCCCAAGGTCAGTTACCACTCCTCGTTCCTATGAGTGAGGTTGCAGGCCGTATGGCAGTCCAAATCGGAGCTCACTTCCTAACCAAACAAGCAGGAGGTTCTGGCGTCCTACTGGGTGGTGTACCGGGTGTACCTAAAGGGAAAGTAACCATCATCGGTGGCGGTGTCGTAGGGACCCATGCTGCCCGCATCGCTTTAGGATTGGGAGCGCAAGTGACCATCCTTGATATCAGTGCTAAACGTCTCTCCGTTTTAGAGGAGGTCTTTGGCCACCAAATTCAAACTCTCATGTCCAATTCATTCAACATCGAAGCCAGTGTGAGAGATGCGGATGTGGTAATTGGAGCGGTTCTCATCCCTGGTGCCAAAGCACCGAAATTGGTGACAGATGAGATGGTCAAACAAATGCGTCCAGGCTCTGTCATCGTTGACGTTGCTGTTGACCAAGGTGGCGTTATCGAAACGGCTGACCGTGTGACCACGCACGATGAGCCTGTTTATGAAAAACACGGTGTTCTCCACTATGCCGTTGCTAATATTCCTGGTGCGGTTGCTCGCACTTCAACCATCGCCCTAACCAATGTCACTCTTCCTTATATCGAAGCTTTGGCTGGCAAAGGATTCGCACAAGCAATTGCTGAAGATGAGGGCTTGCGTCAAGGTGTGACCACTTATCAAGGTTACTTAACCAGTCTTCCAGTAACCCAAGGCCTCGATAAAAAACATACTCCAATTGATGAACTAGTATAAAAATCTAATTATCAGATAAAAGAAAGAGCAATTCCACCTGAACTGCTCTTTTTTGCTATTCTGTTTCTTCTTGGACTTCTTCACGCTCTTCATTTTTAACTGGAGCTGGTTCATAAGCTCGGATAATCTGAGCGACAACTGGATGGCGAACCACATCCTTAGCTGAAAAATGAACAAAGTCAATCTGGTGAATGTTCTTGAGCTTTTCTTGGGCATCAATCAAACCGGACTTGACGTTACGCGGAAGATCAATCTGACTGATATCTCCATTGACAATCATCTTAGAATTAAAGCCTAAACGAGTCAAAAACATCTTCATCTGCATGATAGTCGTATTTTGCGCCTCATCAAGAATGACAAAGGCATCATCCAAGGTTCGTCCACGCATGTAGGCAAGAGGTGCAATCTCGATAATTTCACGTTCCATGAGACGAGTTGTTTGGTCTTTGCCCAGAATCTGATACAAGGCATCATAAACAGGTCGAAGGTAAGGATCTACCTTCTCCTTAAGATCACCCGGAAGAAATCCAAGACTCTCACCAGCTTCCACTGCTGGACGAGTTAGGATAATTCGCTTGACCTGCCCGCGTTTAAGGGCTGTCACTGCCAAGGTAACTGCAAGAAAGGTCTTCCCAGTCCCTGCAGGTCCGATTCCAAAGGTCACATCATGCTGTTTGACACTGTCCACATAAAGTTTTTGACCCAAGGTTTTGACACGGATAGGCTTCCCAGTATTATCCTTGATGATTTCTTCTTCGTAAAGGGCGACAAACTTGTCGATTTCATCGTTTTTGACCATGCTAATTGCAGTCACCACATCTGGCGTCCCAACCGTCATCCCACGATTCACCAAAACCATCAAGGCTTGGATAACCTGACGGGCTTCCTCACATGCAGCTTCTTCTCCCAAAACCTGCACAATCTCCGTACGAGCATGAATCACAACATCAAGCTCTTCTTCCATCAAACGAAGATGGCGTTCATTGGAACCAAAAAGATGAAACAGGTCATCTGGATGACTCAGTTGAATGTCTATTGAATGTTCCTTCAAATAAAGAACCTCTCTAATCCTTTTATTTCTTTTTATTATAACAAAGGGGTGGAGAAATTACTAGCCCAAACCCAGTGAATAAATGCTAGTGTTCTAAGTATTCTTGCCAGATAGCGTCAAAGTCTCCTAGGTTAAAAGAGAAACTGGCATGCTCCTCCAAAAAGCGACTCACCTCATCAAAATCATCTGTGTGTTTTGGAAAGGCTGATTCTTCAAAAGCGAGGTCTGCCAAAATGGCTTTAGGGCTGTTACTTTTAGGATTGCGCTCAGTCATGAGCCAAGTGTAAAATGATTTTCTCAATTCTTTCTCCTATCAAGACTTTTTTTGATGAAACTTTTCTGATTTTTAAAAATTACTGGACTTAGCCTCTGAAACGTAGTGGTTTATAAAATCCGTTTTCGCATCAGTATAGGCGTCTCGATTGTGTTCAAATTTTTTCCACAAACTGAGTTTTAATTCCTGATACGCTTGGGCAATATCTGAATGCTGGCAGAGATAATCTCTAAAATAAATCTCGTCATGATCTCCCGTCATTCGCAAATGTAAATGAAAAACTTTCTCAGCAAATCCCTGCTCTGTATATCCTTTATTTAGCGAAATCCTATTAGGACTCTCCGACATCACTAACCAACCATTCTTCACCAATAAATCCCTAACTCTTGCTAAATCCTCTATTCTACCTACTTCTAGCAGAATATCAACGATATTTTTGGCCCAAATATTAGGGATAGCAGTGCTACCGATATGTTCTATTCTTTTAATAACATTTGCACCCAATATTTTTTTAAGACTTGTTTTCTCCAATTCATACCAGTCTTTCCACTCTGACTTGTGCTCTACTAGAAAAATAGGAAAAAGTTGCCAGAGTTCCTCTAAACTCATTTCTTCAAGTTTCTTTTTCATGTCTATAAGGCCTAGATCAACTCTGTACCAAACTGGTCTTGCTTGATTTTGCCAGACTTCATCAAGCCACCGAGTGCTTTCTTGAACTGACCTTTAGAAATGCCAAATGTTGCCTTGATGTCGTCTGGAGATGACTTATCATTTAAGGTCATGAAACCGCCATTGCTTTCCAAGTAAGTCAAAATCATCTGAGCATCATTTTCCAACATTTCAAAGGAACGTGGTTTGAGGGAGAGGTTCAAGGTACGGTCCACTTCACGGAAACCAATAACGCGCGCATCTAATACTTGCCCCAAACGTGGCTCTGCGTAACGCTCGCTAGGATGGATAAAACCAAGCATGTTATTTTCTGGTAGGTAAACAAAAGTTCCTGACAGCTTGAGGCGGTAAACAATGGCTGGCCAGTTTTGGTTCTGCATGTTGTTGTAGGCAGGACGAGCCAGACGTTGGAAGTCTTCTTGATAAGCCAAGAGTCCCCAGATACGGTCTTTCTTGTCCACTTCAAGACGGATGTAGAGTTGGTCACCCTTCTTAGGCCAGAGTTCCTTGAGCTCAGGGAGAATATCAAGCGATACTACGACTTCCTTATCGGGCAGACCTGTATCCACAAAGACACCCAAGTCTTTACGAACTTCCGTTACAGTTCCCCAACCAAATTGATCCTGTGTGGCAATCACTTCTAAAGTGGTCAAGCGGAGCTTTTGCTTCATATCTGTATAGGCGAAACCTTTAACCGTATCCCCTACTGTATGCTGACCTTCTTCCTTAGCAAGAGCATAGGTTTGACCATCCTTTTGCACAAAGTAAAAACGGTCATTTTCATCGATGATCAGTCCAACGATAAAACTTGCAAGATTTGTATTCATATTTCCTTCTTTCGAATAAAACTCAGCCAGCAATGCCAACTGAGTTTTTCTGTTTATTTTTAGACTTCCAATAGTTCTTTCTCTTTGTTGGCAGTCATGTCGTCAATGTGTTTAACAGCATCGTCTGTTACTTTTTGAATGTCTTTTTCAAGAGTCTTCAATTCGTCTTCAGTGATTTCTTTTGCTTTTTCTTGTTTCTTAGCTTCATCCATAGCATCACGACGAATATTGCGGACAGCCACTTTAGCATTTTCTCCGACCTTCTTCACTTCTTTAGCAAGGTCACGACGAGTTTCTTCTGTGAGAGCAGGGATAACCAAACGAATAACAGAACCATCGTTAGCTGGTGTGATACCAAGATCAGAGGCATTCAAGGCACGTTCGATGTCTTTCAATGAAGACTTGTCAAATGGTGTCACCAACAAAACACGCGCTTCTGGAATCGTAATTGAAGCGATTTGGTTAAGAGGAGTTTCTACTCCATAGTATTCTACATGTACACGGTCAAGCAAGCTTGCATTGGCACGGCCAGCACGGATACCACCAAATTCACGAGCAAGTGATTGGTGAGACTGGGTCATTCTCTCTTTAGCTTTTTCAATAATTGCGTTAGCCATAATCTTTCTTATTCCTTTTCTTAGATATTATTTGAAACTGTTGTTCCGATATTTTCACCAAATACGACACGTTTGATGTTGCCTGGTTGGTTCATGTTGAAGACAACCAAGTCAATGTCGTTATCCATTGAGAGGGTTGAAGCTGTTGAGTCCATGATACGAAGACCTTTATTGATAACGTCACGGTGGGTCAATTCTTCAAACTTAACGGCTGTCTTGTCTTTCTTAGGATCGGCATTGTAAACACCATCGACACCGTTTTTAGCCATAAGAATAGCATCTGCTTCGATTTCAGCTGCACGAAGGGCCGCTGTTGTATCTGTTGAGAAGTAAGGTGAACCAATTCCGGCACCAAAGATAACGATACGGCCTTTTTCAAGATGACGAAGGGCACGTCCACGTACGTAAGGCTCTGCCACTTGTTGCATAGCAATAGCTGTTTGCACACGTGTATCAACCCCAACTTGTTGCAATGAATCTGCCATCACAAGAGCATTCATAACAGTCCCAAGCATTCCTGTGTAATCTGCCTGAACGCGGTCCATACCTGCTTCTGCTGCAGGTTCTCCACGCCAGAGATTTCCTCCACCAATAACAAGGGCAATTTCGATACCTAAGCTATGAACTTCTTGAATCTCTTTTGCGATTGTTTGAACTGTTTGGATATCAATCCCTACGCCACGTTCACCGGCAAGGGCTTCACCTGATAACTTGATTAAAATACGTTTATACTTGGGATTCGCCATTTTCACTCTCCTTCTTTTATCCTACCTATTTTATCACAATTTCTAAGATTTTTATAGTATCATGAGCAATTCTTTCAAAAAAATTAGACCGTTAAAAATTCCTCTAAATCGTTAAGAGCACGCTCTGCAATTTTTTCATAACGAGCCTTCTTATCACGGATACGTTCGCCTTCCAACTCCTTGATGATTCCAAAATTGACATTCATTGGTTGGAAATGTTTGCTATCTGCATGAGTGATGTAATGAGCTAGACTTCCAATCGCTGTTGTCTCTGGGAAAATAGCCTCGCTTTCTCCCTTGAAAAGACGAGCCGCGTTAATTCCCGCAACTAATCCTGACGCTGCGGACTCAACATAGCCTTCCACACCCGTCATCTGACCAGCAAAGAAGAGATTTGGTTGTTTCTTAGAACGGTAAGTCTGCTCAAGAAGATTTGGTGAATCCATGTAAGAATTACGATGCATAACACCATAACGGACAAACTCGGCATTTTCAAGACCTGGAATCATTTGAAAGACTCTCTTTTGTTCTCCCCATTTGAGGTGGGTCTGGAAACCAACAATATTGTATAGGCTACCGGCTGCATTATCCTGACGAAGTTGCACAACCGCATAAGGTGTTTTAAATTCTCCATCACGAGGTCCTGTGTAGTCGTCTGGATACTCAAGACCGACTGGTTTCATAGGACCATAAAGCATGGTTTTAATGCCACGTTTTGCCATGACTTCAATCGGCATGCATCCTTCAAAATACTTTTCTTTTTCAAAAGAATTAAGCGGTGCTTCCTCCGCATTGACCAAAGCTTCATGGAAATCCATAAACTCTTGCTTAGTCATGGGAGCGTTGAGGTAGGCAGCTTCTCCCTTATCGTATCGAGACTTGAGGTAGACCTTGCTCATATCGATGGTGTTGACGTCGATAATAGGCGCTGCCGCATCGTAGAAATAGAAACCATCGCCGTCATTAAGAGCATGAATCTTTTCAGCCAGAGTATCGCTGGTCAAAGGACCAGTAGCGACAACCGTAATAACATCTGTCGGCAATTCTGTAATTTCATCACGCACCACTTCAATCAAGGGGTGGTTAGCCACTTTTTCGGTCACCGTTTGAGAGAAACCATCACGGTCCACCGCAAGGGCACCACCCGCAGGAACACGTGTAGCCTCAGCAGATTCCAAAATAACAGAACCCAAGCGACGCATTTCTTCCTTGAGAAGCCCGACAGCATTTGTCAAAGCATCCCCACGAAGGGAATTGGAACAAACTAACTCAGCAAAATTATCTGTTTTGTGTTGAGGTGTTGACTTGACACCACGCATTTCATAAAGTTTAACTGGAATACCACGTTCTGCAATTTGGTAGGCTGCTTCAGAACCTGCCAAACCAGCACCGATAACATTGATATAAGATTGAGACACGACACTAATACCTCTTTGGGAGTGTGAAGACAAGGTTCACATTGAAAAAGCCAATCAAACTTAAGAGTTTTCGAATTTCTTGGCTCAGGCTGAAAAAGTCCACAGGACTTACTTCGCTTTCAAATTTCCTGGCTCAGGCTGAAAAAGTCCCCCGGACTTTTTCACTCCCACAAATCTTTCTAATTTTTTCTTCTACTAGTATAACAAAAAAAGGGAAGAAGGCAAACTTCCCTGTTTAGTCATTTTCTTGATTTTCTTCCCAGTCGTGGTAGGCTGCGTAGAGTTGACTCTTATTCCACTGGTAAATCTTAGCGACTTCCTTAATAGCTTGATTTTTCTTCATGCCTTGCTGGATACGGGCTTGGATTTCTAAAAACAAGTCTTCCTCGTCCTTTTCCTCCACATCCTGACTGGCACCTTCAACAATGAGAAGGCATTCTCCCTTGAGTGGCGTTTCAGAGATACTTTCCAGCAATTCAGAAATGATACCGCGTTGGTATTCTTCATAGATTTTGGTCAATTCTCTAACCAAGACCACCGAGCGGTCGCCATAAACTGCTAGCATATTTTCCAACGTATCTGCTACACGATGAGGGGATTCGTAGAAAATCTGAGTTTCTGGATAGTCTTTTTTTGAGTCGAAAAATTGCTTTTGCTGGCCTGATTTTCTCGGTAAAAAACCATAAAAGATATGTGGCTGTGGCGCTAAACCACTGGCAATCAAGGCAGAAATTCCTGCAGAGGCACCTGGAACAGTGACAACCGCAATTTCTTCCTCAATGGCTGCCTTAACCAAATCATGACCAGGGTCTGAGATGCTAGGCAGACCAGCGTCGGATACCTGAGCAATGCTTTGTCCTGCTTTCAGGAAACCAATCAAATCAGGAATTTTTTCCTTGGCATTGTGCTCATGAAAACTAATCTGCTTAGTAGAAATATCAAAATGCTTGAGCAAAAGCCCAGTATTGCGCGTGTCCTCAGCAGCAATCCAGTCCACTTCTTTCAAGGTCTGGATTGCTCGAAAGGTCATATCATCTAGATTGCCAATCGGCGTTGCCACTAGGTACAGCTTGCCATAGGGAGACTGCCCCTTAAAACTTTTTTGAATCTGCATGCCTACTCCCTGTATAACAACTCGTCACAGAACATACATTCCTCGTCCTGCTCTCGACGTTGTCCATAAAAATCATTACATACGTGAAATCCATCTTTATAAATTCGACGGACACTTTCACGAACATGCTTAGCCTTGACAGGAGCGTCTGCTTCCACCTCACCCAAGCGTTCGCGCAACTTACTATTTTCCAAACGAAGAGCTGTATTTTCTTCTACCAGGCTCTTGAGATTTTTCTTGATGGCTTCCACATCGGCCAAGGTTACCAATAACTGTTGGGAAAAATCATCCAGCGCGTCAAATAATTCTTTTTTGTCCATAAAACAGCCCTTTCCTTTCTTTATCGTTCATTTTTGAGTTTATATTTCTTTCAAGACCAGATATTCCATGGCATTTTGAAAACTAACATTAGCCTGCCACATTTTTCTAGCTTCTAGCAAATCTTGTAGAATCACCCGAACTCTTGCTTGTAGGAGATCTTGGCCACAGAGGACTTCAAGAATCCGTAAAACCTGATCTTGTTTTTCCTTGTCATCCGCCAAACTAGCTAATTTGGCAACTTGCAAATAACTTTCTTTTTTCTTAGCTACTAACCAAGTCAGTAGGCGTTCACTTTCATCGACTAAGGTCCAAAAACTTGCCTGATTCGCTAACTTTTCTGCTTCAGCTCGCGATTGAGCAAACTGGGCTAAAAGAGTCGCTTTTTTCTTAACCAGTCCCATTTGTTCTAAGAGCAAGATGAGCTTCTCTTCTTGCTTTTTAAAATGGAAAATCTGGGTCCGACTTCGGATTGTCGATAAAATCTTTTCCTCATCACTGGACAAGAAGAAAATGTAAACCTCACTCTGGGGTTCTTCGATGACCTTGAGCAGAGAATTGGCTGCATTAGGGTGCATTTTATCAGCTTGCTCGATAATAAAGACCTGTTGTTGGCTTTCAATCCCTGCTTGAGAAAACTGCCCCACCAATTCTCGAATGCGTTCTGTCTTGATGACCTGATTGACTGGCTTAATTAAGGTGACATCGGGAAATTCTCCCTGTTCAATCAGCTTGCAGTTTCGACATTTCTCACATGGTAAAACGCCTACCTTATCCGTACAAAAGAGGCTCTTAGCCAAAAATTGCGCCATTTCCAAGCTTCCAAAGAAACCTGAAAAGAGATAGGCATGATTGAGCTGGTCTTGTTCTAGGATACGGACAAAGCGATCAAACTGGGCTGGTTGCCAAGTCTTTAGTTGATCTTGTTTCATTTAGCTAATCCCATTCTATCAAACAAGACAGCCTTGGTAGTTTCCACAACTTGCTCCAAAGGGAGACTAGCATCAATCTTGACAATACGACTTCCTTCTTTGTCCAGAAGAGAAAGGTAGCCTTGACGGACTTTTTTATGCAAGTCCAAACCTTCCAAATCCAAACGATTGACCTCACGGTCACTATTAGCAGCAATGCGAGCCAGTCCCTCTTCCACCTCAATGTCAAAATAAAGTGTCAAATCGGGTTTGAGGCCATCTGTAGCAAACTGATTGAGCCAATTAATGGCATCAATGTCCAAACCACGACCAAATCCCTGATAAGCAACAGAACTATCAATGAAGCGGTCCATAATGACCAACTTGCCAGCTTCAAGGGCTGGAAGAACTTTTTCCACCAAGTGCTGTCTGCGACTGGCAATATAGAGAAGGAGTTCTGTCTTAGCATCCATCTGAGTATGACTTGGGTCTAAAATCACTTCCCGAATCTTCTCCCCAATCAAGACTCCGCCAGGTTCACGGGTCGTCAACACTTCTACTCCTTTTTCCTCTAAAATTGGGAGCAGAGCCTCTAAAACACTGGTCTTGCCTGCTCCCTCTGGTCCCTCAAGAGAGACTAAAAATCCTTTTGACATGTCTAACTCATTTCTTTTTTACTACTTCTATTCTATCAAAAAAATGAGGGTTTGTGACAATCTTTTTGTCTTCTCATTTCATACTCAATGAAAATCAAAGAGCAAACTAGGAAGCTAGCCGCAGGTTGCTCAAAACACTGTTTTTAGGTTGCAGATGGAAGCTGACGCAGTTTGAAGAGATTTTCGAAGAGTATCAACCACCATAAAAGAGGCAGACAAATCCACCTCTTATTTACCTAATTCTTGTGTTCGTTTGTAGGCTTGACCAACTGCATCAATGACTGTGCCTCGAAAAGCATGCGCTTCTAAGCTCGCTACACCAGCAATAGTCGAACCGCCTGGACTACAAACTTGGTCTTTCAAGACCCCAGGATGCTCCTGACTTTCTAAGACCAATTGCCCAGCTCCTACCACAGTTTGAGCTGCCATTTTCAATGCTGTTTCTCGTGGCAATCCTGTCTGAACACCAGCATCTGACAAGGCTTCGATAAAGAGATAGACAAAGGCTGGTCCACAACCTGCAAGACCTGTCGCTGCATCGATTAAGCCTTCCCCAAGTTCAACCAAGAGACCAGCCTTGGCTAAAAGCTGACAAAAGAGGTCACTGTCCTCAGCCCTGCAATTAGGAGACAAGGCATAACTAATCACTCCTTGACCGATAGAAGCTGGGGTATTAGGCATCATGCGAATAATTCGGTGCTGACTCGGAAGAAGACTAGCGAGTTTTTTCAAAGTCAATCCAGCTGCCATAGAAATCAACAGAAGACTTTCTCTTTTTTCAAGGATGGTCTGATATTGAGAAAGCAAGTCTGAAAACTGAGCAGGTTTTACTCCTAGAAAAATCACATCAGCTTCTGCGAATATTTCTTCATTGCTAGAAGCCTGACCACCAAAGTCTGCAATGAAAGCATCTACCTTGGCTTGACTACGATTGGCAAGGAGAATCTGAGCACCCGTCTTGGCCTGCAAAACAGCCTTGGCCAAACTAGCTCCCATATTCCCCAAACCGATAAATCCAATCTTCATCTCTTACTCCCTTATCTGTCCGTCACCAGTAACCACATACTTGTAGCTAGTCAACTCCTTCAAGCCCATTGGACCACGCGCGTGCAATTTCTGAGTAGAAATCCCCATTTCACAACCAAGACCAAATTGGCCACCATCTGTGAAACGAGTTGAGGCATTGACATAAACCGCTGCAGAGTCCACTTGATCTGTAAAGTAAGCTGCAGCTTCAGCATTTTCCGTCACAATAGCATCCGAATGATGGGTACTGTGGGTTTCAATATGGGCAACCGCTTCTTCTAAACTGCTCACAACCTTAACAGCTAATACATAGTCTAAAAACTCGGTGTCAAAGTCTTGTGCTTCAGCTGCGTGACCTGAAACAAACTGACTTGCTTTACTATCCAAGCGGAATTGAATTGGTTCCAGTCCAGCTTCTTTTCGATCTGCAACTAAAACTTGCTCCAAACGAGGAAGGAAGCTTGCTGCCTTGTCTTCATGAACAAGTAGAACCTCCATAGCATTGCAGACAGAAGGACGACTAGTTTTAGCATTGTTGATGATAGACAGAGCCTTGTCTTCGTCTGCATCCTTATCCACATAAACATGGACAATACCAGTTCCTGTCTCGATAACAGGTACAATCGCATTTTCGACCACCGCATTAATCAAGCCAGCTCCTCCACGAGGAATAAGAAGGTCTAGATAGCCCTTTGCCTTCATCATGGCGTAGCTACTTTCACGGCTAGTATCTTCCACTAGTTGAATCACATCTGGGTGAATAGTCGTTGTCTCCAAGCCCTTCTTTAAGGCTGTGACAATGGCATGGGCTGTTTGATAGGCATCCTTCCCACTACGAAGAACAACCGCATTCCCACTCTTGATAGCCAGAGCAGCCGCGTCAGACGTCACATTTGGACGACTTTCATAGATAATACCGATAACACCCATAGCCACACGTTTTTTGGTGATCACTAAGCCATTTTCAAGCTGACTTGTTTCTAAAACTTCACCGATTGGATCTGGTAAAGCAACCACTTCACGAATCCCAGTTGCCATTGCTTCTATGCGCCCTGCATCCAAATAAAGACGATCCAACATCACATCTGAGATTTTACCCTTGGCCGCCTCCATATCAAGGGCATTGGCCGCTAAAATTTCCTCAGTAGCTACTAATAAATGATCAGACATGGCTAGCAAAGCTTGGTTTTTCACCTCTTCACTAGCTGTGTTGATCGATTTTTTAACAGCCTGTACCTGTTCAAATTGTTCTTGTGTACTTACCATAGTTTACCTCTAAAATTCTGTAAAGAGTAGTTGGATTTCAGGAGTAATGGAAATCCAGTCATCACGGTGAATCAAGACTCCCTTGGCTTTTTGAGAACGCAACATATCCTCCAAAGCAGATGCACCAAATTGCACGCGTCCTTTTCCAAGTGATTTTCCACTTTCCTTGTCAAATACTGTCACGATATCACCGTAAGAAAAGGATCCTTCTGCTTCAACGATACCAGATAAGAGAAGACTCTTTCCATGTTGAGAGAGAGCTTCTGCAGCCCCTTTATCAACCCAAATAGAACCTTGACTCTGAGCATAGAAGGCAAGCCATTGTTTTTGGGTACGAAGTCCCTTCTCTTGCGCAACAAAGTAGGAACCATCCTTAGTTTCATTTACCGCCTCAATCATGGCATCTGTCTTCAAAGATGAGCAGATATAAACAGGAACTCCTGATTCTGTCGCAATAGTCGCTGCTTTGATTTTGGTTAACATGCCCCCAGTACCGTTTGAAGAACCGGCTCCACCGGCCATATCAATAATCTCACGATTGATAGTCTCGATTTTCTCCAAGCGTTTGGCTCTTGGGTCTGAATTAGGATTTCCAGTATAAAGACCGTCCACATCTGTCAAGAGGACCAAAAGGTCTGCTTGGACCATGGCTGCAACCTGCGCACTCAGAGTATCATTGTCCCCAACCTTGAGCTCATCAATAACGACACTGTCATTCTCATTGATGATAGGAATCGCACCACGGCTAAGTAGAACTGACAAAGCCTGATGGGCATTTTTATAACGGCGCTTATCCACAAAGTCATCCTGGGTCAGCAAGATTTGTGCAGAAACGATTTGGCGCAAGAGAAGATTGGTCGTGTATTCTTCCAACAAAAGGCCTTGCCCTACCGCTGCTGAAGCCTGTTTATCAGCAATCTTAGTCGGACGCTTTTTAAATCCTAAGGCCCCAAAACCTGCAGCAATGGCACCTGACGACACTAAAATCAATTCATGACCAGCCTCGTGCAACATAGTCAACTGCTGGGTAATAGCCTTTACCTTACTACGTGATAAACTTCCATCCTCATTTGTCAGAGAAGAAGTCCCCACCTTAAAGACAATCCGTTTGTATTTCATAGTCTTACTCCGATTCTTCATATTTATCCATTATAACATGAATGGTAGGAAATAGAAAAGAGTTGATAGGAAAAAGAAGGCCCTAAAACCTTCTTTTTTACTACTGTTCTGATTCCGATTTGTTTGCACTCGTTTCAGAGCTTTGTGAAGTTGAAGAAGTCAAATCTTGACTAGTTGAAGAACTTGTAATACTTTCGTGTTGACTCGTTTCTTTATTTTCAAGATCTTTTTTCACTACTTCACTAGATTCTTTTATTTCTGAATGACTTGTGACTTTAGTTGTAACAGATTTCTCTACCGGAACATCCACTAACCAGGCACCACTTGAATCAACAGTATAACCTTCTGGTGTCTTACCATTCACAAGTAATTGACCATTTTCTTTTAAGAAGTACCATTTATCCTTGTCTTTGATCCAACCCACAGCTCGTGAACCGTCTGTCTTGTAGAAATACCAATCATTTGCCTTTTTAAGCCAGCCTTGCTTCATAGCTCCTGATTCTTCTAGATAGTAATGATGACCAGAAACTTCTATCTCGCCTGTCTTCATGATACCAGTAGAATCCATATAGTACCAGGTTTCTTTATCTTTTACCCAACCCGTTTTCATTTCTCCTGATTGAGCAAAGTAATACCATTGCCCCTTATATTGAAGCCAACCTGTTTGTAGCGAACCATCCTTGGATAAATAATAATTCTGACCTCCAGTATTTATCCAACCAATTTCCATCTGATTTTCTTTGTTGAAATAATACCAGCTTCCATCGATTTTTTTCCAATTTTTAGCAGAAGCACCAGAGTCTGTCAAATAGAACCAACGATTATTCCATTTTTTCCATTGATTCTGTAACAAGATACCCGTTTGATTGAAGTAATACCATTCACCCTTGATTTCATTCCAACCTACTGCATATTCTCCTGTAGAATCAGGCGCTTGATACCACCAGTTCCCATATGCACTCTTATGCCAACCAGCTTGAAAACTTGGAATCGGTTTGTAGGAAGTTGAAATATTGACAAAACCGTCTTTTCGAATATCAAAAACTGTTGCATCATAGTCTTTGCTGGCTGCGTTGATTCTCTCAATTCCTCGTTCTTTAAGCCAATTGACATACTCACTATCAACACCATTTTTCCAAGGTAAACTATCCGAAGTTTGAACAATCAAACTCGGACTCAAATTTTTAATAAAATCCTTGGTATTTGATTTGTTGGTATCATGGTGATGATTAAACTTCATCAAATCAACTTTTCCAATGAGAGGACCATACTTGTCTTCTGCTCCATGAACATTATCTAAGTCGCCCCCAAGGTAAATTTTCTTACCATTGACTTTTACCACGCTAATCAAAGAATTAGAATTATCATCCCAAATTTTCTTTAATTCACCTGATGAATCAGTTTCATTTTCATAGTTATAGAGTTGAATATCCATGTCTCCAAACTGAAAATGAGCATCCCCTTGTGTGATATTTTGAATAACTGAAACACCTTTTTCAGCGGCAGTCTGTAAAACCTTATCATAGCCATACAGATTATCCCATAGACGTTCAGAATTAGTAATACGATTATCACTATATTTTTTAAGATAAACTCGGTCAACTGGATAGGTAGACAGTAATTCATCAACATTTCCAATATGGTCACTGTGAGTATGAGTGACTAAAATAAAATCAAGTTTTTGAACACCCAATTCCTTCAAACGACGAAAGACACGGTCTGTTAGAACATGCTTATAAGATGTTTCAATTCCTTCTCTCCACGGATAACGAGAATCACTTCCATCTGGGAAATCATAATCTTCTCCTGTATCAATCATGGCAAAATGTCCATTGCTTTCAAGAATAATCGCATCACTGCCACCTTCTTGAACATTGATAAAGTGAATTTTATTTCCTAAACTTTCTTGAGCTTGAACATCTCCATACCATGACAAACCTAAAAAAGCGCCTGCAAGTGCTAAACTAGTTAATTTCTTTTTCATTCTTACTTCCTCAATCTCTCCAAAGTTTCCTTAAAAATCTCTGGGATATCTGCTGTAAATTCCAAAATCTCACCTGTTCTCGGATGAGTAAAACCTAGGGTCTTGGCATGAAGAAATTGTCCATGCCCTTTCAGAGTCTTACGAGGACCATAGACTTCATCCCCAGCGACTGGATGACCAATATAAGCCATATGAACACGGATTTGATGGGTACGCCCTGTCTCCAGTTGTAACTCCACTAAGCTGTAATCACCAAAGCGTTCCAAGACGTGGAAACGAGTCACTGCAGGCTTCCCTTTAGCAGTCACAGCCTGTTTCTTACGGTCTTTTTCACTACGGCCAATCGGCGCTTCAATCACACCACGATCATTAGGCAAATTTCCATGAACAATCGCCCAATATTTGCGGAGAGACTTTTTATCCTTAAGTTCTTGGGCAAGTGCTAGATGCGCCTCATCATTTTTAGCAATCATGAGAAGACCCGACGTATCCTTATCAATACGGTGAACAATTCCTGGACGCAGAACCCCATTGATACCCGACAAGTCCTTAATATGATACATAAGGGCATTTACCAGAGTTCCACTAGTATGACCAGCACTCGGATGCACAACCATCCCCTGAGGTTTGTTAACGACGGCCACATCCTCATCTTGGTAGATGATTTCTAGCGGAAGATTCTCAGCTACATACTCTAAAACCTCTGGTTCTGGCAGATGGTAAGTGACGACATCGCCTTCTTGAACTGTGTATTTAGCTTTCTTGACTTGGCCATTGACCAAGACCTGTCCTGATTTGATTTGTTCATTCGCGAGACTGCGTGATAATTCTGTCAAATCCGACAAAGCCTTATCCAAACGCAGGCCACCAGTTTCAATTTTAATTTCCATTTATTTCCTCTTTTAACATTGCAATCAATAAAATAATCACTCCAACCGTCAGATAGCTATCTGCCACATTGAAAATTGCAAAATTGATAAAGTCAAGGTGGAACATATCCACAACAAAGCCCTGACTGACTCTGTCAATAAAGTTTCCAAGACCACCTGCGATAATCAAGGTCAAACCCAAGACCATCCAGAATGAGTCCTCCATGTGTTTATGTAGATACCAAATGGCACCCACCATGACTACCAATGTAATGATAGCAAAGAACCACTGCTGGTCTTGTAGCATCGAAAAGGCAGCCCCTCTATTTTGCAGGTAGGTCAAGCTAACGAAATTGGGTATCCACGAACGAACTTCACCCAGTGGAATTTGCTGGACGATATAGGATTTGACTAACTGATCCAGCGCAATCAAAAGCAGTACAATGACTGCCACTATTCCTCTTTTTTTCATGATTTCCTCTTTTGATCAAAATATTCTTGCATGACTTCTACGAAAAGATTCCCAGCTTGACTAAGCTCCACTTCCTCACGTTTAACATAGACCATGCGATTATCTAGTTCATCCTTGAGACGAATAACTGTGATGCCATTGACACTATCACTATCTAAAAACCCGGAACCTGTTGCATAAGCATCCGTCCGCTCCAAAATACCATTCAAGGTAGCACGGTCTGTCACATTAAACATCTGTGAGCTCGCACTGGTATCAACAAAGTTCTCTGAATAATAAAGGTACTCGTCTTTTTCTTGAGTGAAACGAACCGTTGGTAGATCCGCTAAATCCTCCATGACCAGTTCCTCTTTCTGAGCCAAAGGATGCCCCTCGCGGAGATAAATGTGGGTATGGAAGGGAATTAATTCAATGACCTCAAGACCTAGCTTTTCAACCCGTTGCATGATCCCCTTTTTATTTTGATTGTTGAGGTAGATAATCCCAATCTCACTATGCCCTTGCGCTACTTCGTCTAATATTTGAACAGTAGTTGATTCAAAAATACGGAAGTTCTTATAATCAGGATAGCGCTCTGAAAAGGCCGTAATGGTTGGTGGCAAGAAGTCATAGTGCTGACTAGCAATGGAAAATTCATCCTTTTCTTCCTCAGGATTGGCATACTGATTTTGAAAAATATCAAATCCTTTAACCAATTCTTGAGCTTTTTCATAGAATTCCATACCACGACGAGTCAAGAAAGTCCCTGAGCTGGTCCGACGGAAAATCTTAAAGCCCAACTCTTTTTCCAAATCACGAACAGAAATAGACAGACTCGGCTGACTAACATACATCTTTTCAGCAGCTTCACGAAAAGTACCGCTATTCGCAATAGCCACAACATAGCGTAATTGTTGAATGTTCATCTTCTACCCCCAACTTCTTTATCTTTTCATTATACCATATTTTAGAAGTTTTCCAAAAAGGAAAAAAGTTTGGAAATTTTCAAGTCTCAATAAAGACTCTAACATTCCAAGACAAGAATTAGAATAATGTCTTTTTTCAGTCCTTATCTGATTTCAAGCAAATAAAAACAGCAAATCTTGTTGATTTACCGTTTATAATATGATGCAAATACAATTTCCATAATATGGGTACCAAAATAGGTAGCAAAACAAAAAAACAGGCTCTCCGAAATCTCGGAAAGCCTTATTTAATGCTACTTCTAGCTTCCTCGCCTTTATATTTTAAGGCTCGGGATAAAAAGGTTCACTGGACCTTTTTATTTAGCGATTGGGTAAACAGAAACCTGCTTTTTATCGCGTCCTTTACGTTCAAAGCGTACTACGCCCTCAACTTTAGCGAACAAAGTATCGTCTCCACCACGTCCAACGTTTACACCTGGGTAGATGTGTGTACCACGTTGACGGTAAAGGATTGATCCACCTGTTACAGTTTGTCCGTCAGCTGCTTTAGCTCCAAGACGTTTCGCTTGTGAATCACGTCCGTTTGATGTAGAACCTCCACCTTTTTTGTGGGCGAAAAGTTGCAAGTTGTTAAGAGTCATTTTTAACATAATGTTTTCCTCCGTGTTAGTTTTCTGTGATAACTCTGGTTTGGACGAACTCTGAAGAGTTCTCCGATAAGTTTGCCATACCTAAGAAAAATGATTCAAAGAATAACTGGGTCATTTCTCTCTGGTGTGAAGGAAGATCTTTTGGTATTTCAACCATCAGATAGCCACCTTCATCTTCGTTTAATTCTAGGATTGGTTCATAGCCTGCAAATTTCTCAATAGAATTGATAAAGTTAATGGCAAGCGTAGAAACCGATGCACACACGACATCAAAGCCGTATTCGCCACTCTCGGCGTGTCCAGTAATTTCCGCACTCCTCAGCTCGCCATCTTCGGCTCTCTCAAAGACTGCCTGTATCATGTGTTCTCCTTAAAATTAAGCGTTGATTGCGTTGATGACAACTTTTGTATATGGTTGACGGTGACCTTGTTTTCGGTGGCTACCTTTTTTAGGTTTGTACTTGTAAGTAACAACTTTCTTTTGTTTTCCTTGTTTTTCAACAGTTCCAACTACAGTAGCTCCAGCAACAAGTGGAGTTCCGACAACAGTGTTTTCACCACCAACAAGAACAACTTCGTTAAAAGTAACTTCTTGACCAGCTTCAACGTTCAATTTTTCAACGTAAACTGCTTGACCAACTTCAACTTTAACTTGTTTTCCGCCAGTTTTGATAATTGCGTATGTGCTCATTATGCACCTCCTATGATTTTTATGGGTTTCCCCGATTTTTTTGTGAAGACTCGCCTAGCATCGTGGGACAAACCACTTAAACTTGAATAATCAAGCAACGATGTTCGTGCGGTTGCACAGGAACGTGCATAGTCAACTCTTCAAGTATAGCATATCTCCTATTTTCTTACAAGTAATAACACCTAAAATGAAGCTTTTTCTTTTACTTTTTTCTGCCAAGAGGCAAAAAGCATGCTGAGGTAAAAAATGCTCATCATAATAGGAACACCAAGAATGGTCTTTTCATGATAGAAAATCGTCAAATAAGCTGAAAAGACAACGCCAAGGACAAAACTACTAAGCAGGCTAACAAAGATAATCCCTTCACGTAAAAAAGGAGTGTGCTTGGTCCGAAAATAATCTCCAAAAGCCAGCATGGTCCGTTTGATATTCCCTGTCATAAACGCGTTATTATAAGCTATACCTGACACTTCACCAAAAGCAGTTGTCACCAAGCCCATACAAAAGGCTAAGGGCGGTACTAGATAGATATTATCTACAGTTTGCGGTACAAAACCAATAATGATTGATAAGATTGCCAAAGGAATCAGTGACAGAATTGGCTTTTTCACAATTCTCAATTTTTCCTTATAAACAGTTAATAAAAAGACCCCCATCATAAAAGCTAGCAAGGTGAGAACCTTGTCCCTAACATCTGAAACATTATTTTGAATTAATTCTACTGAAAGAAAGACGACATTCCCAGTTTGTCCAGCTACAAGAGTGTTTCCTCGCACAATAAACGTATAGGCATCTACATAACCTGCACAAAAAGTCAAAAAAAGCGCTAGCCTCTTAGACTGACGTGATATTTTTCTTATAGGTAATAACCTCATTTTCCCTCCCATTTCATTTACTCATCTCATTATTGTACCACTTTCTTTGGAAAAGACCTAGTAGCTTATTTGAAATTTTTCACCCTCTGTTGGATAGTCCCGTCTATCTATGTTATAATGAAAGAAGGATTTGAAATCGGAAAAGGAGTAACTATGCTTAAATTAGGTGTCATCGGAACAGGGGCTATCAGCCACCACTTCATAGAAGCAGCCCATACCAGTGGAAAATACCAGCTGGTCGCAGTCTACTCTAGAAAACTAGAAACTGCGGCAACCTTTGCTTCTCGCTATCAGGATATCCAACTCTTTGATCAAGTAGAGGACTTCTTCAAGAGCTCCTTTGATGTAGTCTATATTGCTAGTCCAAACTCCTTACATTTTGCTCAGGCAAAAGCTGCCTTGTCTGCTGGTAAACACGTTATTCTTGAAAAACCAGCTGTTACTCAGCCACAGGAATGGCTGGATTTGAGACATACAGCTGAGAAAAATCACTGTTTTATATTCGAAGCAGCTCGCAATTACCATGAAAAAGCTTTCACTATCATCAAAAACTTTTTAGCAGACAAACAGATTTTAGGGGCAGATTTCAACTATGCCAAGTATTCTTCTAAAATGCCAGATTTGTTGGCGGGACAGATACCAAATGTCTTTTCAGACCGTTTTGCTGGTGGAGCCCTCATGGATTTGGGGATTTATCCTCTCTACGCTGCCGTTCGCCTCTTTGGAAAGGCTCAGAACACAATCTATCAGGGGCAACAGCTTGACAATAGCATTGACCTAAATGGAGACGGAATTCTCTTCTATCCTGACTTTCAAGTTCATATCAAGGCTGGAAAAAACATCACTTCCAATCTCCCTTGCGAGATTTATACGACAGATGGAACCTTGACTCTCAACACGATTGAGCATGTTAGCTCGGCTATTTTTACCGACCATCAAGGCAATCAAGTCCAACTCCCTATCCAACAGGCTCCTCATACGATGACTGAGGAAGTCGCTACATTTGCACACATGACCCAGCAACCAGATCTGAATCTCTACCAAACTTGGCTGGAAGATGCAAGTTCAGTTCATGAGCTACTATATACTATGCGCCAGACTGCTGGCATTAGATTTGAGGCAGAAAAATGAAAAACAAACTACCAACTGAATGGCAAGAACTAAGTGACCAACTCGGTTTCCTAGAATTCACCCCCATTCAAACTCAACTATTTGAGCCCCTTCTTGCTGGAGAAAACCTCCTAGGAGTGAGCCCAACAGGAACTGGTAAGACCCTAGCTTACCTTCTACCAAGTCTTCTCAGACTACAAAAGAAAAAAGCCCAACAACTATTGATTTTAGCACCAAATACTGAGCTTGCTGGACAGATTTTTGATGTATGTAAAACGTGGGCTGAAGCTATCGGCTTAACTGCCCAACTCTTCTTATCAGGTTCGAGTCAGAAACGCCAGATTGAACGCCTAAAAAAAGGACCAGAAATTCTGATTGGAACTCCTGGCCGTATCTTTGAACTAATTAAATTGAAAAAAATCAAGATGATGAATGTGGAAACCATCATCCTAGATGAATTTGACCAATTGCTCGATGATTCTCAGATACACTTTGTCGAGAAAATTACTCACTACGCACCTCGTGACCACCAACTTGTCTATATGAGTGCGACAACCAAATTTGACCAAAAGAAGATTGCGCCTAACACACGTACCATTGATCTCTCTGACCAAAAATTGGACAACATCCAGCACTTCTACATGCAGGTAGATCAACGTCACCGAGTGGATATGCTACGAAAACTGGCTCATGTAGAAGATTTCCGCGGTCTGGTCTTTTTTAACAGCCTATCAGACCTTGGAAGTGCAGAGGAAAAATTACAGTATCGTGATATCCTAGCTGTTTCTCTAGCTAGTGATGTCAACGTCAAGTTCAGAAAAGTCATTTTAGAGAAATTCAAGGACAAGCAACTAACTCTGCTTCTTGCAACTGACCTTCTGGCACGTGGAATTGATATCGATAGCCTAGAATGTGTCGTAAACTTTGATGTTCCTAGAGATATTGAAACCTACACTCACCGTGCTGGCCGTACTGGCCGTATGGGCAAGGAAGGTTATGTTATCACTCTCGTCACTCATCAAGAAGAACTTAAAAAACTTAAGAAGTTTGCAAGTGTACGAGAAATTGTCCTAAAAAATCAAGAACTCTATGTAAAATAAAGCCCTCATTGAGGCTGGGCAAAAAGTCTTTAAAATCAAAAACGCATAATATCAGGTATTGAACCTTGATATTATGCGTTTTATTGTGGGAAATTTTACTTCATTTTCTCCTAAAATTGAGTTTTTATCTAGCCTCTTTTTTGTAAAACTACATAAGATTCGTAGTAAAAAAACTCTCCAACTATTTTATTATACCATATAAATTAATAAATAAATAGACTTGTTTTTTTATTTTTTTGACGTATACTAATAATAGAAAACGCTTAAAATTAAATAAAANGAGATTTTATGAGGAAAGTAAATAAGGACATTTTATTCTTAACCGGAATCATAGTTTTATGTTTTGGTTTTTTATTATTTCACATCAACCCCTATTATGCTGGACCCGATGAGACACTGAAAGGAAGAATAAATTTATTCTTTTGGCAGCTATATTGGAGACCTATAGGAACTCTCAGTATCCTTTCGGGTTGCATTATGACTTTCAAAGGATTGAAAAAATAATCTTTTGATCATGAAGAATAGACATTTTTTTATGATTAAATTGAAATTATTGTTTTTCTCTGTTCTATCAAATCTATTTTTCTTAATCACAACATCTACGGTTTTTGCTGATGTCTATCCTTGCACAAATTATGAAATTGTATCTAATCGTGTTGTAAAAGATATCAACACAGGAGAGTTATTGTCATTTTATACGACTGAACTTAGAGACGCCTATTTAGAGTCTAAATCTACGTATCAGACTCGTTCTAATGCAACTGGTGTTGCAGACTATAGAACTAGCTCCTCTCACTCTTATAAGAGCAGCGCTACATCAGGATCTCTAAGTTCAACTGCTTATGGTGGAAAAGCTGGAGCTACCCTAACTTTAAGTGCAGCTGTTAGCTTTTCTGCTCCTGAGTCTGGATTTTGACTTAGTTTAAATCACTCAGTATCCCATAACGTACCACCCTACACTTATGGTTACATCAGGCTAAAAGCATCTTACATAGTAAATGTTCGTAAACTAGAAGTTAGATACTTAGGAACTAACAAATGGGTTCCAGCTGGTGAAACCTCTACTATATCGAATGTTAGTGTTTGGAGCGAACTAGTCACTTGAAAATAACTTATTAGATGGATCTGGACTTTATCAGGTCTATCTTTTTATTTTTTTAAAAAAAGAACCTTGCAAAGCAAGATTCTTTTAGTGTCTGACTTAAATAATTGTTCTTCTGGGAACTAAATCGAATTAAGCTTCGATTTCTGTAACCATACCTGAACCAACAGTACGTCCACCCTCACGGATAGAGAATGTAGTACCTTGTTCTACGGCGATTGGGTGGATCAACTCAACGTCGATTGTCACGTTATCACCAGGCATTACCATTTCAGTACCTGCTGGAAGTTCGATTGAACCTGTAACGTCAGTAGTACGGAAGTAGAATTGTGGACGGTAGTTGTTGAAGAATGGAGTGTGACGTCCACCTTCTTCTTTAGTAAGGATGTAAACTTCACCTTTGAATTTAGTGTGTGGGTTGATTGAACCTGGTTTAGCGATAACTTGTCCACGTTCGATTTCGTCACGTTGAACACCACGAAGAAGTACACCTACGTTATCTCCGGCAAGACCTTCGTCAAGTTGTTTACGGAACATTTCAACACCAGTAACAACTGCTTTTTGAGTTTCTTCTTTGATACCAACGATTTCGATTTCGTCGTTGACTTTAACGATACCACGGTCGATACGTCCTGAAGCAACTGTACCACGTCCAGTGATTGAGAATACGTCTTCGACTGGAAGAAGCAATGGTTTGTCAGTGTCACGTTCTGGTTCTGGGATGTACTCATCAACTGTGTTCATCAATTCCATAACGATGTCTTCGTATTTAGTGTCACCTTCAAGGGCTTTAAGAGCTGAACCTTGGATAACTGGAAGATCGTCACCTGGGAAGTCGTATTCTGACAATAGGTCACGGATTTCCATTTCAACCAATTCAAGCAATTCTTCGTCGTCAACCAAGTCAACTTTGTTCATGAAGACGATAAGGTGTTTAACACCAACCTGACGTGAAAGAAGGATGTGCTCACGAGTTTGTGGCATTGGTCCGTCAGTTGAAGCTACTACAAGGATAGCTCCGTCCATTTGAGCGGCACCAGTGATCATGTTTTTAACGTAGTCCGCGTGTCCTGGAGCGTCGATGTGAGCGTAGTGACGTTTTTCAGTTTCGTACTCAACGTGCGCAGTGTTGATAGTGATACCGCGTTCTCGTTCTTCTGGAGCAGCATCGATAGACGCATAGTCTTTAGGTTGGTTAACTGATGAAGGCAAGCGACGTGCCAAAACAGTTGTGATAGCTGCAGTTAGGGTAGTTTTACCGTGGTCAACGTGTCCGATAGTACCAATGTTAACGTGTGGTTTACTACGATCGTATTTTTCTTTTGCCATTTGAGTAAAAGCCTCCAATAAAATATATTTTATAGATAGACAGTAGGCAATACAGTCTAACTTTCCTTACTATTTTATCAAATTTCAGCTAAATTGCAAGTGTTTTACAAAGTTTTTGTGAATTATTCTTAATCAACTAATTCTAAACGACACTTCTACTCCTATCACCTAGCTAAACAAAAAGAAAAATCAGGAATTCCTGACTTTTACTTAGCTAATGCTCTTTCTCGTTCTTTCATTATTTTATGATTTTCATACAAACGTGATAAAAACTTAGAAATTTCTTTTAAGATAGAATAGGTTGGTACTGCAACAATCATACCAATGACACCATAAATATTACTTGATAACAAAAGTAATACTAAAATCGTAATTGGATGGACTTTCATCACACCACCTACGATACGAGGGTAGAGAATATTTCCATCCACTTGTTGAATAATCAACATATAAACAACTGCAATCAGCATTCTATGGGGATCAGTAAAGACATTGGCGATAATCATCGGAATCAAACCAATACTTGGACCTACATAAGGAATGAGATTGGCTAATCCTGAAAAGATAGCGAAGACCAAAGCGTATTTCAAACCGATTACGCTATATCCGATAAAGGCCAAACAGCCAATAATAATCGCATCAATGGCAACTCCACTAATATATCGAGCGATTGTAGCATTCAAATTTTTTAAAAGACCTGTAATATGCAACTTATCTCGCTTTAAAACAGTACGTTCAAGCATCGGCAAGAATTTGTGACCATCTAACAAAAAATAAATTAAAAATACAGGGGTCATGATAATAATCAAAACAGTACTAAAGAGCGCAGATAGGACACTTCCAACACTATTCGTTACACTATTTAGGATATTCTGTAGAATATCTACATAGGAGAGATTTAACTGTTGAATAGTCGCTTGAATATCCAAATTTTGAAAGGCTGGATAAGTGGATAAATCGATAATCAAATCTTGCAGACGACTGTAGATTGTCTGACTTGTTGCTATCAAACTTGTCAACTGATTAATCAAAATCGGTAAGAGATAGACTACCCCAATGACTAGACCCCAGACCAAGGCGCACAAGGTCAGTAGAATACCAATGATACGGTTAATTTTGAAATACTTTTGTAAAAAATTTACAATAGGATTGGTCAAATAATATAAAAAACCACCTAGAAGAAAGGGAATCATTATAGTGTTTGCGACGCTTACAAAAGGTGTAATAATCGCTCCCATCTCTCTCCATAAATAAAAGATGATGGTTAATAGTAAAATCTCACTGGTCCAAAAAAATAATTTATTCTTACGAAACATGAAGTACCTCCATTCATCTATTTTACCACACTTTCAAAAAAGCTTCTTTCTTATATCATGAAACTGGGAATATTTTTTTCTTTATGATAGAATAAACTTACTATGAAAAAAATAATTTTAACTCTCCTAAGCCTTTCCGTTATTGGCTCAGCATCTACTGTTGCTGCTCAAGATTTTAATATTGCTGCTAAACATGCAATTGCCGTTGAGGCGAATACTGGTAAAATTCTCTATGAGAAAGATGCAACCCAACCAGTTGAAATCGCTTCAATCACAAAATTGATTACGGTCTATCTTGTCTATGAAGCCTTGGAAAACGGCAGTATTACACTATCCACTCCGGTAGATATCTCTGATTATCCATACAAATTAACGACAAATTCTGAAGCGAGTAACGTTCCTATGGAGGCTCGTAATTATACCGTCGAACAACTACTGGAAGCAACCCTAGTATCCAGTGCTAACAGTGCAGCTATTGCGTTAGCTGAAAAAATTGCTGGCTCAGAAAAAGATTTCGTCGATATGATGCGGGCAAAGCTCTTGGAATGGGGCATTCAGGATGCCACTGTTGTCAATACGACGGGTCTTAACAATGAGACTTTAGGGGATAACATTTACCCAGGATCTAAAAAAGATGATGAAAACAAGCTCAGTGCTTATGATGTCGCTATCGTTGCTCGCAATCTCATCAAAAAATACCCACAAGTCTTGGAAATCACGAAAAAACCTTCTTCTACTTTTGCTGGAATGACAATCACTTCTACCAACTACATGTTAGAAGGTATGCCTGCTTATCGCGGTGGTTTTGATGGCCTTAAGACAGGAACAACAGACAAAGCTGGAGAATCTTTTGTTGGTACTACTGTCGAAAAAGGGATGAGGGTTATCACAGTTGTTTTGAATGCAGACCATCAAGACAATAATCCTTACGCTCGCTTCACAGCTACATCGTCACTAATGGATTATATCTCTTCTACATTCACGCTTCGTAAAATCGTTCAAAAAGGCGATGCCTACCAAGATAGTAAAGCTCCTGTACAAGATGGAAAAGAAGATGCGGTCACTGCCGTTGCCAAAGATGATATCACTCTTATTGAACGTGTTGGGGGACAATCGTCCCAAACTATTCAATTCACACCTGATTCTAAAGCAATCCCAGCACCACTTGAAGCCGGAACAGTGGTTGGACATTTGACTTATGAAGACAAGGACTTGATTGGTCAAGGTTACATTACCACAGAACGTCCTAGTTTTGAAATGGTAGCAGAAAAGAAAGTTGAAAAAACCTTCTTCTTAAAAGTTTGGTGGAATCAGTTTATCCGCTTCATCAACGAAAAATTATAAAAAAATCGCGATTTTAAACCGCGATTTTTTTGTTACAAGTTCATCTTCAAAGTCCTTGATTTTTAGTAAATCTAAAATCAAATTTTATCCGACTGACCCTTCCATTTCATAGCTAATCAAGCGGTTCAGCTCAACTGCATATTCCATTGGAAGTTCTTTCGTGAAGGGCTCCACAAATCCCATGACAATCATCTCTGTCGCTTCTGATTCTGACAAACCACGACTCATGAGGTAATAGAGTTGTTCCTCTGAAATCTTAGATACCTTGGCTTCGTGTTCCAAAGCAACTTGCGAGTTGTGGATTTCATTAAATGGAATGGTATCTGATGCTGACAAGTCATCCATGATAATGGTATCACACTCGATGTGAGAAACAGATTTTTTAGAGTTTTTGTTAAAGGTTACTTGTCCACGGTAGTCAACCTTTCCTCCGCCTTTAGCGATAGATTTAGACACGATAGACGAGCTTGTGTGCGGAGCGTTGTGAATCATCTTAGCACCAGTATCCTGGTGTTGTCCAGCATTGGCAAAGGCGATAGAGAGCATAGTACCACGCGCCCCTTCTCCATCTAGATAAACAGATGGATATTTCATGGTTGTTTTGGCACCCAAGTTACCATCAATCCACTCAACAGTGGCATCCTTTTGAGCTTTAGCACGTTTCGTTACCAAGTTATAGACGTTATCAGACCAGTTTTGGATAGTCGTATAACGCATATAAGCTCCATCCAAGGCAAAGATTTCTACAATGGCAGCATGCAAGCTGTTACTTGAATAAGTTGGAGCTGTACATCCTTCTACATAATGAACACTTGCTCCCTCATCAACGATAATCAAGGTACGTTCAAACTGACCAGTATTTTCGTTATTGATACGGAAGTAAGTTTGAAGTGGGATATCTACCTTGATCCCTTTTGGTACGTAGATAAAGGTTCCACCAGACCATACTGCTGAGTTAAGGGCAGCCAATTTGTTATCTGTTGGCGGTACCAACTTAGCAAAGTATTGTTTAAACAAGTCTGGGTATTCCTTGAGGGCAGAATCCGTATCTGTAAAGATAATCCCCAATTTTTGGAACTCTTCCTTCATGTTGTGGTAAACCACTTCTGACTCATACTGGGCAGAGGCACCAGCTAGATAAGCACGCTCAGCTTCAGGAATCCCGATACGTTCAAAGGTTTCTTTAATTTTTTCAGGAACCTCATCCCATGAACGAGCTGGTTTATCAGATGGTTTTTGGTAGTAGATCAAGTCATCAAAATCAATCTCTGACAAGTCTGCTCCCCAAGTTTGCATGGGCATTTTTTTGAAGGTTTCATAAGACTTCAAACGGAATTCTAACATCCACTCTGGTTCTCCCTTAGCAGCTGATAGTTCACGAATGACATCTTCATTCAGTCCTTTTCCTGTCGATAGGACAGGCTCTACATCATCATGGAAACCAAATTTATATTCACCAAGGTCAATTGGTTTTGGTTCTACTCTTTCTTCAGCCATAATATCCTTTCTTTCATTCTTCATTTCTACTGATTCATAAGACAAAAGAAATTTGTCTTATTGTTTTTCTTGATTTTCAATTGTTTTCTTCAGGGCGTTCCAAGCTAGGGTTGCACACTTGATTCGTTGAGGAAATTTGGCAACACCTGATAAGAAGGCTGCGTCTCCAAGACTATCTTGTCTGTCATCTTTTTGGCCTTGAACCATTTCAGAAAAAATAGTCGCAAGTTCTAAGATTTCTTGCTTGGTCTTGCCTAAAACTGCGTCCGTCATCATGCTTGCAGAGGCAGTTGAGATAGTACAACCTGAGTTTAGAAAAGCGATATCCTCCAAGCGGTCTTCTGCATCAAACTTGACAGAGAGATTGATAACATCTCCACAGGTCGGATTGTTGAGACTGATTTGTTCAGCGTCTTCTAACTTCCCTTGGTGATGTGGATTTTTCGAATGGTCCGCTACCACTGCCATATAAAGGCTATCTAGTTTAGAAAGTGCCATTGAAAAACTCCTTTGTCTTTTGTAAGGCATCGACTAACTTGTCGCAATCTGCCTTGGTATTGTAGATATAAAAACTTGCACGAGCTGTAGCTGGAACGTCCAAATACTGGAGCAAGGGTTGAGCGCAATGGTGACCCGCACGAACTGCCACTCCTTCATAATCCAGAGCAGTCGCAAGGTCGTGAGGATGAAGGTCACCTAGGTTAAAGGCAATAACACCTGAACGATGAGCCAAGTCCTGCGAACCGTAAATAGTCAATCCTTCAATCGCCTGCAGTTTTGGATAGACGTATGCAATCAGTTCCTGTTCATGGGCTTCAATCGCATCCATACCAATCTTTTCAAGATAATCTACTGCCGCAGCAAGTCCAATAGCACCTGCCATATTAGGAGTTCCAGCCTCGAATTTCCAAGGCAATTCCTTCCAACTAGCAGATTGCTCATAAACGAAATCAATCATTTCGCCGCCAAATTCAACTGGTGACATTTGCTCCAGATACTTTTCTTTGCCATAAAGAACACCGATACCAGTCGGACCAGCCATCTTGTGACCTGAAAAGGCAAAAAAGTCCACATCCAAGTCCTGGACATCAATCTTCATATGAGGCGTAGATTGAGCACCATCCACCACCATGATAGCTCCAACTTGGTGGGCCAATTGAGTGATTTCTTTTATTGGATTGACCACACCAAGAACATTTGAAGCGTGAGCTAGGGAGACAAACTTGACTCTATCAGTCAATTTAGCTCGCAAATCATCCATATCCAGAGCTCCATTCTTAAGATAGACATAGACAAGCTCTGCCCCAGTCTTACGGCAGGCTTCCTGCCATGGAATGATATTGGAATGGTGTTCCATAACGGAAATCAAGACCTGGTCTCCCTCAGTCAAGACTTCCTCAGCATAACGCGCTACCCAGTTAAGACTGGTTGTCGTTCCTCTAGTAAAGAGAACTTCCTTTTTAGAGCCTGCATTGATAAACTTACGAATGGTTTCACGAGCCGCCTCATAAGAAGCTGTCGCCCTTTCTGCCAAGGTATGAACGCCACGATGAACATTGGCATTGTCGTTCTCATAGTAGCGGTTAATCGTCTCCAGAACTGCTAGTGGTTTTTGTGTCGTCGCAGCATTGTCCAAATAAACCAATGGTTCATCATTAACAATCTGGTCTAAAATTGGAAAATCCTTGCGAATCACTTCTACATCTAACATAGGCTACCCCTTAGCGTTTTGACAATTTTTCTTCGATAGTTGCAATCATTTCATCACGAACTTCCTTGACTGGAATCTCAACGATAACGGAGCCAAGGAAACCACGGACAACCAAACGTTCTGCAGTTGCCTTATCTAAACCACGGCTCATGAGGTAGTACATGTCTTCTGGATCCACCTGACCGATAGAAGCTGCGTGACCTGCAGTAACATCATTTTCGTCAATCAAAAGAATTGGATTGGCATCTGAACGCGCTTGGTCTGAAAGCATAAGAACACGGCTCTCTTGTTGCGCATCTGCTCCCTTAGCACCCTTGATAATGTGGCCAATACCATTGAAGGTCAAGGTTGCTTTTTCAAGAATAACCCCATGTTGTAGGATATTTCCGATTGAGTTGCAACCATAGTTCGTCACTCGAGTATCAATCCCTTGTACCTGACGACCACTTGAAAGAGCTACAACCTTGAGATCTGCATGGCTACCATTTCCAATCAAGTCGCTATCAAAGTCCGCAACGACATTCCCTTCGTTCATGACACCAATAGCCCAGTCAATGCTTGCATCGTTGCCTAATTTACCACGACGGCTAATGTAGGCAGTGACGTTTTCACCTAGACGGTCAATCGCAGCAAACTTCACTTGAGCACCAGAACGCGCAATTACTTCTACTGTGATATTAGCAGTTGCTTTGGCGCTTCCTTCACCGCGTGACTCTAAACGTTCCAGATAACTAATCTTAGAGTTTTTACCAGCGATAATCATAATATGCTTGTTAAACGGCACATCGCTATCGCTGTCTTGATAGAAAATTCCTTCGATTGGTTCAGCAATTTCCACGTTATCAGGAATATAGAGAACAGCACCACTGTTAAAGTAAGCTGTATGGTAGGCTGCCAACTTATCATCATCATATTTAACTGATGACATGAAGAATTCCTCAATAAGCTCTGGAATTTCTTCTAAAGCTGAGTGAAAGTCTGTAAAGACAACACCCTGTTCAGCTAATTCAACTGGAGTTTGCTCAAAAACAGTCTGAGTTCCTACTTGAACCAATTTCAAGTGATTATCTAGAGCTGTGAAATCTGGAACATTTGCTGATGGCTCACTTTCTGTAATCGTTCCATCACCCAGATTCCAACGGTGGAATTTGACACGCTCAATAACTGGTAATTCCAAAGTCTCAATCTTGTCAAAAGCTTTTTGACGGAGATCAGCTAACCAGCTTGGTTCAGCATGCATTTCTGAAAAAAGTTTAATATTTTCTTTAGTCATTTACTTCTCCTAAAAGATACGAGGGAATTACAATTCTTCCTTGTAGTCGTAGCCAAGTTCTTCAGCTAGTTTTGCGTATCCTTCACGTTCCAAACGCGCAGCCAATTCTGGACCACCAGAAAGGACAACGCGACCTTCCATCATGACGTGTACCACATCAGGTGTGATGTAGTTCAAAAGACGTTGGTAGTGAGTGATAATCATAGCACCAAAGCCTTCACCACGCATAGCATTAACACCTTTAGAAACAACTTTAAGGGCATCAATATCAAGACCAGAATCAATCTCATCCAAAAGGGCAAATGTTGGCTCCAACATCAAAAGTTGAAGAATTTCATTACGTTTTTTCTCACCACCAGAGAAGCCTTCGTTGAGGTAACGCTCAGCCATTTCTTCTTTCATGTTGAGCAATTCCATCTTCTCATCCAATTTAGTGATAAACTCACGAACTGAAATTTTTTCATCATCTTCTTTCCCAGCATTCATGGCTGCACGAAGAAACTCAGCGTTAGTAATACCAGGAATTTCTGATGGGTATTGCATAGCAAGGAAAAGTCCCATACGCGCACGCTCGTCCACTTCCAACTCAAGGATGTTTACGCCATCAAACAAGACTTCACCTTTGGTAACTTCATAGTTTGGATTTCCCATGATAGCGGCAGAAAGAGTCGATTTACCAGTACCATTTGGTCCCATGATAGCGGCGATTTCTCCTGTTTTCAGGGTCAGGTTAACCCCTTTTAAAATTTCTTTTCCTTCAATCTCAACGTGAAGATCTTTGATCTCTAATACTGACATGATAATTCCTTTCTTTTTCAAGGCCTTTACAGTGCTTACTGGAAACATACTTGATTTCCCTAGAAAATACGGTAAAAGGTCAATAAATATACTTTTATAGTATAACAAAAAAAAGCCTAAAAGGCTTTGATTTTGTCTAGAAGCTGAGGACTAGTCTTTTCCTTTTAAATGCTGGTCAATGACATCTACAATCTTGCCCATCAAGTAACTTACTCGGAAATTTCTAAAGAGCAAAATGGCCCAAAAGGCTGCCATAATATAGCGACCAGTCATCCAGGCTTCATTGAAAAAATAGGTCTCAGCAGCTGTAAACAGCGCGATGATAATAAATTGTTGTCTATTCATAAACTTATTGTATCATGAAATCTTTCTTTAGTCTTCCTCTACCTTCATTTTATCAGCCAAAAATTCAAATCCTTCTGGAATCAGACTTTCTTCTGCTTCTTTTTCAGTTTGAGAAGATTTGGCTTTGGCTGAAAAGGCTGCGCGAACTTCTTTCCATTCCTCCATGGAAATGGCTAAAATTTCGGGTGAAAAACCTGCTGCCTGACTGAGGATGTTACCAAACATGGTGTTAAGATTGTCTCGTTTCATGGTTTGGCCAGCATTGAAGTTAGACTCAAAAGCAAGAATGGCATGGTGTTCATTGGCTGCAACTGGTTGAGAACCAACTAGCAGAGCCTTATCGGGACCTCCAAGACTTTCAATCACCTCTCCCCAGGCATTCTGCAAGCGAATCAGGTTTTGACGTGCTAAATCAGGATTTTCGACAGCCTCTTGTAGGATAGATTGAACCTTATTGCGATCCACACGATAGACCGTCTTGCCTGCTGCTGGACGACTAGGCGCTGAACTAGTTGGCTTAGATACGGTTCCCACATTGGCGAGTTCTTGTTTGAGACGTGCAATTTCCTGTCTCAATGCAGAAATTTCATGTTCAACCGCCCCTGAAAGAGCTGGGTCAGGCTTAATCTCCGCCAAACGGATGGTCATCATCTCAGCATAAATCTTAGGCTGCAAACTAGACTTAATATCTGCCAAACTGACTGTTGCTAAGCGAATCATTTCAAACAAATTTTCTTGAGGAAGAACTAAATTCTCCACAAAGACTGGACTATGATGAGTGTTTTCTCCCCCTGTTTGAACAATTAACAAATCTCTTAAATAGTGCAAAAGGTCGGTCACAAAACGAGTCATGCTCTTACCATTTTCAAAGAGAAGATTCAAGCATGCTAGGGCCTTTGGAACATCCTGTCGAGACAAAGCGGCCACATAATCATCCAAGGCTGATAGACTAATGGTGCCAGTAATTTCTTCAGAGATGGCAGTCGTCAGCTCGTTTCCCTGTGTCAAACTCAGGGCTTGATCCAAAATAGACAAGGCATCTCGCATTCCACCTTCAGCCCGTCTGGCAATGATTTCCACAGCCTCTGGTTCAGAACTGATATTTTCTTTTTCTAAGATATAGTGGATATGTTCCTTAATATCCTGTGTCTTAATCGATTTAAATTCAAAACGTTGCACACGGGATAGAATAGTGGCAGGAATCTTGTGCAATTCAGTAGTAGCCAAAATAAAGACCACATTCTGTGTTGGCTCTTCCAGCGTTTTTAGAAGAGCATTAAAAGCCCCTGTAGACAGCATGTGAACCTCGTCTATGATATAGACCTTATAACGGGCAAGACTAGGGGCGTAGGTAGATTTATCACGAATTTCACGAATTTCATCTACCCCATTATTAGAAGCTGCATCCATTTCGATGACATCTTCTAAACTACCGTCCGTCACAGCCTGACAAATATAGCAGTTATTACAAGGTTCCCCACCCACTTGATTGGGACAGTTCATAGCCTTGGCAAAAATCTTAGCTACACTGGTTTTTCCTGTTCCACGTGGACCAGAAAAAAGATAAGCATGACTTATTTTCTCTTGCTCCACTGCTTGTTTAAGAGTCTTAGCTACAACTTCCTGTCCAACCAACTGGGAGAAGTTTTGACTTCTATATTTTCGATAAAGTGCTTGATACATTAGGCTTTCTCCCCAAACATTGTAAAGTCCCATTCTGTCTTTTCAAGCAAAATAGCGACAAATTGTTCCAAATAATCTCGATCCATAGCATCATAATCATCAATCTCTGAAGAATCAAGATCCAGAACTCCAAGTAATTGACCATTCTTAACCATCGGAACAACAATTTCACTTTTAGCTCGACTATCACAAGAAATATAGTTGGGATAAGTTGTTACATCACCAACCAGAACAGTTTCCTGAAAATGAGCTGCCTCCCCACAAACACCTTTTCCCAGTGCAATACGGATGCAGGAAACACCTCCTTGGAAAGGACCTAAAACCAATTCCTTTCCATCGAACAGATAAAAGCCTGCAAATACGGTATTAGGAAAGCGTGATTTTAGAAGAGCACTGGCGTTGGAAAGATTAGCCAAAACATTGGTTTCACCATCCAATAAAAAAGAGAGCTCCTCATTTAACATTTGATAACGTGATTGTTTTTCTGATTCTAACATAGAACTATTATATCAAAAAAGACTTACAGACAAAAGAAAAATCCCTTGTTAAGTAAACAAAGGATTTTGTGAATTTTCAATTTGATTAAAGTTCGATATCACCGAACAAGTCAGCCATTGAGAATCCTGTTTGTGTTTCTGGAAGTTCGAAATCACGTTTTTCTTGACGTTTTGGACGACGTGGACGAGCAGCACGGTTTTCTTCTTTTTGTCCTTCTTCTTGAGCTGGACGCTCTTCAAGAGCTTTAATAGAAAGTGATACGCGCTCTGCATCTGCGTTAACTTCAAGAACTTTAACTTTAACTTCTTGACCAACTTTAAGAGCTTCTTTTGGATTTTCAATACGTTTGTGTGAAATTTGTGATACGTGAACAAGTCCATCGATACCTGGCAATACTTCAACAAATGCACCGAAGTCAGTCAAACGTTTAACTGTTCCTTCTACTACATCACCTTTAGCCAATTTTTGCTCAACGCCATCCCATGGTCCAGGTGTTGTTGCTTTAAGTGAAAGTGATACACGTCCTTCTTCTTCGTTAAGATCAAGGATTTTCACTTCAATTTCTTCACCAACAGTTACAACTGATTTTGGTGATACGTTACGCTCATGTGACAATTCAGTCAAGTGAACCAATCCGTCAACACCACCAAGGTCGATGAAAGCACCAAAGCTTGTGATACGTGCAACTTTACCAGTTACTACATCACCAACAGCCAATTTACCGAATACTTCAGCGCGAGCTGCTGCAGTAGCTGCTTCAACAACTTCACGACGTGAAAGGATGAAGCGGTTTTCTTTAGCGTCAACTTCTTTAATTTTAGCATCAAATTCTTGACCTACAAAACGCTCAGTGTTACGTACGAAACGAGTATCCAACATTGAAGCTGGGATAAATCCACGAACACCTTCAAATTCTACTGAAAGTCCACCTTTAACGGCACGAGTTCCTTTAACAGTAACAACTTCTTCTTCGCGACCAACAAGTTTGTCCCATGCTTTGCGAGCTTCAAGGCGTTTTTTAGATACAAGGTATGTAACTGTATCAGTATCTTTACCAACTACTTGACGAAGTACAAGAACATCCAATACTTCTCCTACTTTAACAAAGTCATTGATATCTGCATCGCGATCGTTTGTCAATTCGCGAAGAGTCAAGACACCTTCAACACCAGTTCCAGAGATTGCAACGTTAGCTTGAGTCGCATCAACTGTCAATACTTCAGCACTAACAACATCACCAGTCTCAACTTGGCTAACGCTATTTAGCAAATCTTCAAATTCGTTCATCTAAAAAATCCTCCAACAATCAAGTTTTTCTTAAACTTGACATACTTATAATTTTTTTCCTAAGCACCCGCAAGGACATGTTCATATCGTTCACGTCTTTCAATTATAAAAATAAAATACCCTAAGATATTTTGATTTTTATCTTGATTATTACCTAAGAACTGGGGTAGCTGGATTCGAACCAACGCATGAGGGAGTCAAAGTCCCTTGCCTTACCGCTTGGCTATACCCCATTGATGAAATGGAGAGAGAGGGATTCGAACCCCCGAACCCGAAGGAGCGGATTTACAGTCCGCCGCGTTTAGCCTCTTCGCTATCTCTCCTACAATCAACATGGACCATTATATCATGAAAATTTCAAAAAAACAAGACTTATTTTGCTAAATTATAATTTTCAATCAAAATTTCCACAGCTTTTTCCAATTTTTTATAAAAACTATCGACATTCCTATTCTTTATAATGGCAAATTGTCCATCTAATTCGGCAATTTCTCCGATAACTTTTTTACCAATGGTCAAGGTATAGCCTTCAAAACTGTCTTTTCCTACATTAACCTTGGCATCTGCTACTTGAATTTCAATTTTTTTATCTTTCTTACTCATTTCATACCTCTCTTCACTTTTTCTATTTTACAAGAAAATCCTAAAACTAGCAAGAAAAAACTCTATATCAGGCTTGTCTGATATAGAGTTTTATGCTTTATTTAATGTGTTTTTCTAGTTCTTTTTGGTACTTACCATTTGATTCCAATTTTTCTTTTTGCCATTTTTTCAGTGCTTCTTCATATTCTTTTGTTGTAACAATATCTTTTTGCAATTTCATTCCTTTAAAGATATATGGGTCACCTTTAATACCAACTTGTGAGTATGGTTTTGAGAATGGCACGACATTACTTACAACTGGAGAACCACCAGATGAGGCTGTCGGCATCAATAATGAACTATCTGTCAACCAAGCTTGAGCCTTGGCATATTTTTCATAGCGCTCTTCAAGATTAGTAGTTTCTGAATCGGCATCATCCAATAATTTCTTATACTGGTCCAAACCAAGTTTCGCTACGACATCCTTATCTTTCCCTTTAGTAATACCGAGGTGCTTCATGGCAGAACCTGATTTAGGGTCCATGATATTCAAGTAAGATGCTGGGTCTTGATAGCTTGGAGCCCATCCTGTACTGTTCAAATCATAGTCTTTTTGAGAAGGAACACGCGCTTGAGAAGTGATTGTTTCCTTTTCATTATCTGTCATTTGAAGAACATCGATGACAACATTTTCAGCACCAAGAGTTGATTCGATAGACTGTTTGAAAGAGTTGCTTTGTTGAACGGCGATGGTATCTGTTTGTTCAACTGGGACATCCAAGTGAATTGGGAAAGTTACCCCTTTAGATTCCAAGTCTTTCTTAGCTTTTTCAAAAGCAGCTTTAGCCTTGTCAGGGTTGTAGATAGAATCCTTACCGTCAACTAGCTCAACACCTTTCCATTGGTCACCATAGTTCACCAACTCAGCTTGGGCGATTTGACCAAAGTTTTTACCCCCTGCTTGTACAAAGTTGTCAGGAACAAGGCTGTTACGAATAATCTTGTCCGCACCGTCTTCACCATTTAGCTGGGCAGCATAAGAATGGCGGTTGAAGGCAAAGTTGATAGCCTGACGGAAGTCCTTATTAAGCATAGCTTCTTTAGTAGAAGTCTTTTGCTCTTCACTTGTTTTCGCAGTTTTATTGTATGACTGACGATTTACGTTAAAGGTGAAGTAATAGCTACTTGAGTCCTGTGGGCTATAGGTAATTTTATCTCCGTATTGTTCCAAAGTTGAAGCAAAGTTTGAGCTACTTGGGAAGAGACGAGCTGTCGTATAAGCACCAGAAGAGAAACTACGAATCAATGATTCCTGATCTGAACCATCGTAGTAAGTCAATTTAATCTTTTCGATTTTTACCTTTTCTTTATCCCAGTAATTTGGGTTTTTCTCGTATTCAATTAACGATTTAGACGTCAAGGTCTTCAAGATATAAGGACCATTGTAGAGAATTCCTGCTGGAGTAACTGCTCCATAATCTTTACCTGATGCCTTCAAAAACTCTTCATTTACAGGCAGCATCGTTGCTGTGGTGACTTTAGAGTTCCAGAAGCTTTCTGGTTTGTTTAGGGTATATTCGACTGTGTAATCGTCCAAGGCCTTGACACCAACTGTAGAGAAATCATTAGTCTCACCAGTCATGTAGGCATCCAAGCCCTTGATTGAATTTTGGATGAGAGAAACACCGTCTGACTTGCCGTCAGCTACGTGTTTTAGTCCTGTCACAAAGTCATGGGCTGTTACTTCTGCGTATTCTTCACCTTCTGAAGTGTACCATTTAACTCCTTTACGAAGTTTATAGGTATAAGTCAAACCATCTTTAGACACAGACCAATCTTCAGCCAAGGAAGGGATAACATTTCCGTATTGGTCGTTTTCCATCAGACCATCCACCACGTTCCCGATGACATCTGTTGTAGATGTACGAGTCGCTACACTATAGTCCAAAGACGCAGGATCTACTGCATAGACATATGAAAATGTTGTCGGTGCATCTGCTTCTTTATCAGCTTTTCCACAAGCCACTAATAGAGCTGTTGTGCTCAGGACCACTCCTGCTGTTAAGAGCCATTTTTTCGATTTCATAAAAAATCTCCTTTAGTTTATTTTAATCTACTTTTACAATCCAACCTTCTGGCGCTTCAATATCACCAAACTGAATTCCTGTCAACTCATCATAGAGTTTACGAGTCACAGGACCTACTTCTGTTTCACTATAGAAAACATGGAAATCATCACCGTGCTGAATACCACCAATTGGAGAAATAACCGCTGCGGTACCACAGGCACCTGCCTCTACAAAACGGTCAAGGTTATCAATTGGGACATCCCCCTCAATAGGAGTTAAGCCCAAGCGATGTTCTGCCAAGTAAAGCAAAGAGTACTTGGTAATAGATGGCAAGATAGATGGACTCAATGGTGTTACAAATTCATTATCAGCTGTAATTCCAAAGAAGTTAGCTGATCCGACTTCTTCAATCTTTGTATGTGTTGAAGGATCTAGATAGATAACATCTGAGAAATGACATGACTTGGCCAATTTCCCTGGCAAGAGACTGGCAGCATAGTTCCCACCAACTTTAGCTGCACCTGTACCATTTGGCGCTGCACGGTCGTATTCATCCTGAATCAAGAAATTGGTTGGGACCAAACCACCTTTAAAGTAATTTCCAACTGGCATGGCAAAGATGGTAAAAATATACTCTTCTGCTGGTTTAACCCCAATAATATCTCCGACACCAATCAAAAGAGGGCGAAGATATAAGGTTCCACCTGTTCCGTATGGAGGTACGTATTCTTCATTCGCACGGACAACTGCCTTACACGCTTCTACAAACATTTCTGTTGGAACTTGTGGCATCAAGAGACGGTCACATGTCCGTTGCAAACGTTTGGCATTTTCATCAGGACGGAAAAGTTGAATACTGCCATCCTTAGTACGATAAGCTTTTAAACCTTCGAATGCTTGTTGTCCATAGTGAAGACTTGGAGAAGACTCTGAAATATGCAAAGTTGCATCCTCTGTGAGCTCTCCTTGATCCCATTGTCCATTTTTAAAATGAGCAATATAGCGATAAGGTAATTTCATATAGGAAAAACCGAGATTTTCCCAATCAATCGTTACTGTCATATTCCACTCCTTATTCTAAAAACCTATTTCTTTTATTCTACACTATTTTTATAAAATAGCAAGTATATTTTGTAATTTTCAGAAAATTTCTTCAATAAAAAGAACCAGCTCTGAGAACTGATTCTTCATTTCACTTATTTAGCTTCAGTAAATACTTCTTTAAGATAAGCGTCAAAAACTTCTTCATCTGAAATCGTGTCAGAAATGAAGCTTCCGTTGCTAGTGCGTTCTGACAAGTTCAAGTCTTGTAGTCGACTTTCATAGATTGTTCCTTTGTTTGATTGAACAAGCAGAGTTTGGTCGTTCTCTTCCACATCTGTGCTAAAGAGATCACCAATAAAGCCTTGTTCTGCAACCGCTCCTGCTAAGAAGACACGATGCGGTTTATTTTTTAGCTCACGCAAGACTTGTAGTCCTCGTTTGGCACGGCTAGTTGCTGGAATCTCCTCAACGGAAACGCGTTTCAAACTTCCACGTTGGGTCAAGAGGTAGAAAGATGATGTATTACAGATAAAGGCGGACTGGAGAATATCATCTTCTTTCAGGTTCATAGCCTTGACACCTGCAGCCTTGGCACCAACAACCGGAACCTCTTCAATATTGAAACGAAGTGCATAACCATTTTGACTAATCAAGAGAACATCATCTAGTTTGATTGGAGCTACTGCTACAATCTGGTCTGTCTCGTCTTTGAGCTTAGCATACTTGACAGACTTAGACTTGTAGGTTCGCCATGGAGTAAACTCTTTACGTTCTACCCGCTTGATTTGACCAAGACGAGTTGCAGCAAAGTAGGTTGTGGCATCATCAAACTGATCTACTACTTCCACATAAAGGATTTCTTCGTTAGTTTCAAAGTTTGTAATGGTCTGGCTCAGATGCTCACCAATATCCTTCCAACGAATATCTGCCAATTCATGGATTGGTCGATAAATGACATTTCCAAGAGTAGTGAACATCAAGAGATGCTGGGTTGTCTTAGCAGATTGTACAAAAATCAGACGGTCATCATCACGCTTGCCAATTTCATCTAAAGTTGAAGCAGCAAAGGAACGTGGACTAGTACGCTTGATGTAACCTGCCTTTGTCACGCTGACGTAGGTATCTTCCTCGGAGATAAGACTAGCTGTATCAATCTCAATGACTTTAGCTGTATCTTCTAAAGAACTCAAACGTGGTGTCGCAAATTTCTTCTTAACCTCACGAAGTTCTTTCTTCATGAGATTGTACATAGTTCGTTCATCACCGATGATAGCCGCAAGCATGGCAATCTTTTCACGAAGTTCTGCTTCTTCTTCCTGCAAGACAACTACGTCTGTATTGGTCAAACGATACAGTTGCAAGGTGACGATAGCCTCAGCCTGTTCTTCCGTAAAATCATAGCTAACTTTGAGGTTTTCCTTGGCGTCCGCCTTATTCTCAGAAGCACGGATAAGCGCAATGACTTCGTCCAAAATCGAAATCACGCGAATCAAACCTTCGACGATATGGAGACGTTTCTCAGCCTTTTCCTTGTCAAAGCGTGAACGCGCCAAAATCACTTCACGACGGTGAGCGATGTAGCTAGACAGGATTGGAACAATCCCAACCTGACGAGGCGTGAAATTATCAATTGCCACCATATTAAAGTTGTAGTTGATTTGTAGGTCGGTGTACTTAAATAGGTAGTTGAGAACAAGCTCCGTATTAGCGTCTTTTTTAAGTTCGATAGCGATACGAAGACCATCACGGTCAGACTCATCACGAACCTCAGCAATACCAGCCACCTTATTATTGACACGAACATCATCGATTTTCTTGACCAGATTGGCCTTGTTGATTTCATAAGGAATCTCAGTAATAACGATTTGTTCCTTACCACCTTTTAGCTTTTCAATCTCAGTCTTGGAACGAACAACCACGCGCCCTTTCCCAGTTTCATAGGCCTTCTTGATTTCATCACGACCCTGAATGATTCCTCCAGTCGGAAAATCTGGTCCAGGCAAAAATTCCATGAGCTTGTCCACCTTAGCTGTTGGATGGTCAATCATATAAACAGTGGCATCAATGACCTCAGCTAAATTATGGGGTGGAATATCTGTGGCATATCCAGCCGAAATCCCAGTCGATCCATTTACCAAGAGATTTGGAAAGGCTGCCGGCAAGACTGTCGGCTCTTTCTCTGTATCGTCAAAGTTCCAAGCAAAAGGAACGGTCTTTTTATCGATATCTTGAAGAAGGTAACCAGCAATTTCAGACAAACGCGCCTCGGTATAACGCATGGCCGCAGGCGGATCACCGTCCATAGAACCGTTATTACCGTGCATTTCAACTAGAATCTCACGATTTTTCCAGTCCTGTGACATACGAACCATGGCATCATAGATAGAACTATCACCGTGTGGGTGGAAATTCCCCATGATATTCCCGACAGACTTGGCCGACTTACGGTAGCTCTTGTCAAAGGTATTGCCATCCTTATTCATCGAATAAAGAATGCGGCGCTGAACCGGCTTCAAGCCATCACGAATGTCTGGCAAAGCCCGGTCTTGAATAATGTATTTTGAGTAGCGACCAAAGCGCTCTCCCATGATGTCCTCTAGGGACATGTTTTGAATGTTAGACATATAGGATACAGAGCCCGTAAAATATCAAGTGAAAATATAAAATTCTTAAAGCGAGCGATGTTCGCAAGAGAATTTATCTTTTTCACACAGCATTTAGGGCGTGTTCAACTCCTTTCAAAGAATGTAGAGTAGGTTTTTATACAGTAAAAGATATTTTACGGGAATTAGTCCCGTATTCAGTTACCGTGAGTAACCAAACAATCCTTTCTGTAGTTTAATCTTTTAAATTAGTCAGCAATTAAGAAGTCTCTCCTCAGCGTATTGAATCATCTCCTTAGCTACTTCCTTATCGTAATCAAATCCCATCTTTTGAGCAAGGATTTGAGCTTCTCTGTGGAAAAGTTGCATCGTAGCAAACATTGACTGAGTAAGTTTCTCTATACTTGAAAAATCAAGCAAATTTGAGAATTCCTTCTCTTTCTCAGCAGGTAAATACTGAAAGAGGTGCTTGTAGTTCTTGCCGATATTGACTTTCCCCCTATCACTTGCAACCTGCCAAGCTAAGATTTTCAGGAGTTCTTGTTGACAAATGCCATAGAGATGATCGGTCGCATAAATAACTTGCTTACGACAGATTCCTTTGACCACGTAGGCTGACACCCACCAAAATTCATTGCAGACTTTTTCAAACTCTATCGCACTAGCTGGGCTTGTCCAGTAACGCTCTAGATTTTGAGAATAGGGTTCAAATAAATGTTCTGGATCTTCTAAAACAGTGAATCCTGCCTCACTATCCACCCACTCTTTGATGTGCTCTTTTGGACAAAGAGTCAAATCAATGCGGTTACCATCCTCAAAGAGCATGAGAAATAGACGGCGATGTCCCAAACTAACCTCTTGCTCGATAATACGTTTACCAAACTGATCTATCCAAGATAAATCTGAAATTAGTTCTTCAAAGTTCTCAACGAGATAAACAACATCATAGTCCTGAAATTCATCTTTTAGGGTCTTTGGATTTATCCGTGAACCAGACATAGCGACTGCATCGACCTGTAGCACTTTTGCGGTTTGCAAAATAACATCAAACATCTCGGTTTCAGTTCTCATGGGAATACCTGCCTTTTTAGTGGAAACTCTTGATTCTGTAGAGGACATGTCTATAAAGCGGACTGTCTGCTGGAACTTTTTCATTATCAAATTCTTTGACAAATTCCATGCTCAGTTTTTGCATGACCTTTTGCGAAAGTTGATTGAATAAGAATGTAAAAGAGTAAACTTCTGACAAGCCAGCTTGCTGAAAAGCAAAGTCTAGACAGGCTTGGGCAGGCTCCGTCGCATAACCATCTTGGCTAGTTCAAGCGAATCTGTCAGACCCAGTTTGTTGTCAAGCGTCATTGGCTGTCTCCTCTCATTCAGATTTTCTAAACCCTGTACCAACAGGCTTAAAACTTATTGACCGATAAAATCCATCTGCTTCAGATATTAATTCAATCCGTGTCAAAGGATATTTTTTGTGAATCTCCTCAATCAGCTGCTGTCCCAGTCCTTTTCTGCGGTGGGATTTATCAATAATTATTTCAGCTAAAAAGGTCGTCATCACTTCATCCGTCAGATAACGGGCAAAGCCAAGGATTTTCTGGTCCTCTTCAAGCACCAAGTAATGAGACAGATTTGTTGAAAATAGAGATGTCACTTTTTCCTCTGTAAAAGAAAGCCATTTTTCACTTTGATAAAGGCTATAAATAGCTTGACAATCTTTTCTGCTTGCAGGTCTGATAATCATCTTCTATTCCTCCAAATCTATCAGACTTAATTAACACTCCCCACTGCTTCCGTTACCTTCATAGCAGGTTTGCGTTTTTTGTAGTGGCTACGGATGGTGTTGTAGTGGTCGCGGAGATTGACCACGTGAGTTCTTTCAGGATAAGCGTAGGCGTTGATTGAAGTAAAATCCACAAGGAAGTCATAGATTTCTTGTAGTTTTGCACGGACTTCCTTGTTTTGACTAGGTGCCTTGCCTTTTTGCTCAGCCAAGCGCTCCTTATATGCTTTTTCAAACTAAGCCTGCGCTTTTGTCAAGGTTTCTATATGAGTTGTCAAATGTAGGGTTGCAAGAGCAGCTTGGTAGTCCGTATCTTTTAGCTCCTTTAGTAAATGGTTAATAGCTTCTGTCTCCTTTTCGCAGCTTATACTCGTTAGCCCAGCATAATTTTCGAAAAGTTTGCTGAGTTTGTCGTAAACTTCCTTGCTACCTGCCTCTTTGACACGAGAGAAGGCCTTGATCAAACTGGTCAAGGTTGAAAGCGCATCATCACGCTCACGATCAGACGCTTCCAGACTAACCACCATTTGACTGGCCTTGGAACAGTGCAAACCAGCTTGCAAGTTCTCAAGAAGTTTTTCTATATCTCCAAGCTTCGTTGCGTAAAACTGCTCAGACTTATTGGCTTTTGTAAAAGCCCCTAACTCGTCCTTGCTCTCAGATAGAAGTTAGAAGAATTCGTTGTTTTCTAAATTGCGTACAGTTAAACTCGTGATTCCATATTCTTTTTTCACAAAACTCCTCTTTCAATGATGTATTTTTAATTTTTTGCCCTAAAATAATTCAGAACATATCTAAATATTCGTATTATACTCCAATAACTCAAAACACACATGTGTGTTTTGAGTTATTCCCCCAGACAAGATATTCTTCAGGTAGAATTTCGTGTTTAAAAACTGGGAAAGATGATTATTCGTGTGGGATGAGTTATTCTTTTAATAATCAAGCTTATCTTCCAATCCGTCTTGATATAGTCGATACAATTCCATAAAAATATTATCAATTAAAGTTAACAGTCCAAACCAAATAAAATAATTTCTAGATTCTTGAGTTTCATTAACTAATTTAGTTAATGTCGGTAAGTTTTGCTGATAAGATAAAGTATTATGTGCCAATCGATTACGTTGATTAAACACATTCTCATACTTACATTTTAAATTATGCTCTTTATTTTTAATGTAACTAGTATATTTCCTATTATAGTCCTTAAGTTTATCTTCATATCCTTGCTCACTATCTCCTTCTTTTCTATCTAGCTTCTTAGGTCTATTATTTTCGTTTGGCATTGACACAAACATATTTTTTTCATCTTTCAAAAATTGATCAGTATCAGTCCAATCATCTGATACAAAATAAGAAAAATCGGCACGAACCCAAGAAATTAGGTTTGAATCTTTAAATATTTCATTAATCTTTTGAGTAGTATTCTCTAATAAAATCTGTTTATTAATTTCATTTATACCAAAATCTATATTTATTCTCTTAAGTGCCTGACAAAATTCTTTATAAATACTATTTTTCTGGTCATATGATGAATAGGTTCCTAACTTAGTTTCTTTTAACCACCAATATCGAAACTCGAAATCATTTGTTCCCAATTCCCAAGCAATGCATTTCATCTTTTGCTCTTGAAAACCTGTCATTTTCAGAAATACAGCTTGTAAAATATAATCACACAAAGGGTAGGTTTCAATTCCATCACCAATACTAGAAGTTGCAGCAACTGCTTCTTCCAAAATAGTAGTTATAGGAGTTAAAATAAAATCTGTATGCTTACTCACTAAAATACTCCTTATACAAGTTAATTGAAGTTTTCAACCGATTTCTTAGATATTTTAAAGCACTCGGACTCTTTTGATGTTCTTTATCTGTTTTAAAGTCTTTGATTGCCAAATCAAGTTCTTTTTGAAGTGATTCAAAATTTACATCAGTACATTTTTTTGAATTAATTTCCTTTTGCTGAAATATTGAAAAATATATCCACCCGAATAAGTAAACATCCGCATCAATAATTGATTGAAAATTTTTAGTAAAAAAAGCTACATTTAAATCTTTTAAAAAGTCTAAATTTTTTTCAAGTACTGAAAGTTTTTGTGAAACTATGAAATTTCCATCACCAACGATTTTATATACATAATCAACAAAGAATTGTTCTAACTTATCTTGCCTCTTTTTACCAACTGCAACTTTATATTCATTTTGTTCATTTTCTTCATAGGCATCTAAAAGAGCCAAGTAGCGTACAAAGTCAAGTTTTTTATCTTTTATTTTTACACTTTTAAAGTATTTAGGGTCAAAAAAATGTTCCAAGTCTTTATTTAAAAAGTAAAGTGAACGTCTACTCTCTAAATTTGATAAGCCTTCTCCTTGTATATTGATATGCCTAAAAACAGAAGAATAAAATTTAATTTGATTTTTTTTAAAATTATCTATTTTTTCCCCATCGTTCTCATTTTTCTCGCCATCATAACTTGGCACTAAGAAAGAGAAACCTAAAAAATTGTTTTTAAAAAATTCTTCACTGATTTCTATATCCATTTCAAGATATTGTTCTGGAATTTTCACTTCCTGTTTTATAACTTTTTTTGTATTTCCAATTGATATGAGCTTATTAAAGTTCCAATCTAAACCTTTATAAAATTCATCATCATTTTCAGAATCATCATTAGTGTCAGCTAAAGGAATAAAACTCTTCGGTGCCCAATCTTCACACTCCTTATTTGGAAATATACTTAAGTAAGCAAGGAATATCGACGTTAAACGTTGTTGACCATCTAAAATCAAATTTTTCTGTTCCTCACCATCCATGAAAGCTCCAATAGTAACCGGAGGAACAAATTCGTGCTTGTTAAAACTCTCAATTAATGTTCTTACTTTTTCTTGATTCCAAACATAATAACGCTGATAATCAGGTAATACAATATTCTTCTTTAAAATTAACTTAATCCAATGCTCCAAGGAATATTCGCCATAATAAACTTTATTTTTCATTCATTTTTCTCCTTTTTCTATACTTCTTTCAAAATATAAGCTCCCCACTCTCTTCCAGCGTAAACTTGACATTGTCTTCAATCCACTTACGTCGTGGTTCGACCTTGTCTCCCATGAGGACATTGACGCGGCGTTCGGCGCGTGCTAGGTCTTCAATCGTGACACGGATAAGAGTACGCGTTTCTGGGTTCATGGTTGTTTCCCAAAGCTGGTCCGCATTCATCTCACCAAGACCTTTATAGCGTTGAAGGGTAGCGCCTTTTCCAAACTGCTTGCGGAGTTCTTCTAGTTCACCGTCCGTCCAAGCGTAGGCCACTTCTTCTTTCTTGCCTTTACCTTTTGACATCTTGTAAAGAGGCGGGAGGGCGATATAAACATGTCCTGCCTCAACTAGCGGACGCATGTAGCGGTAGAAAAATGTTAAGAGCAAGGTCTGAATGTGGGCACCATCAGTATCGGCATCGGTCATGATAATGATCTTGTCATAGTTAGTATCCTCAATAGAGAAGTCTGCTCCGACACCAGCACCGATGGTATAAATCATGGTGTTAATTTCTTCATTTTTGAGGATATCCGCCATCTTGGCCTTAGCTGTATTGATAACCTTACCACGAAGAGGCAAGATTGCCTGGAACTTGCGGTCACGGCCTTGTTTGGCAGAACCTCCGGCAGAATCCCCCTCGACTAGATAGAGTTCATTCTTAGCTGGATTCTTAGACTGGGCTGGGGTCAATTTCCCAGACAACAAGCCCTTGTCTTTTTTATTTTTCTTACCATTTCGGCTCTCATCACGTGCTTTTCGTGCCGCCTCGCGAGCATCACGCGCCTTGATAGCCTTGCGGATGAGGTTAGAAGCCAATTCACCATTTTCCATAAGGAAGAAGGTCAACTTATCCGCCACAATTCCATCCACAACTGGGCGAGCTAGTGGACTTCCTAGTTTGTCCTTGGTCTGTCCCTCAAACTGGAGGTGTTCTTCAGGAACCAAGATGGAAAGAACGGCTGCTAGTCCCTCACGATAGTCTGAACCTTCAAGGTTTTTATCTTTTTCCTTGAGAAGCCCCGTCTTACGCGCATAGTCATTCATGACCTTGGTAATGGCAGACTTGAGTCCTGTCTCATGTGTTCCACCGTCCTTGGTACGAACATTATTGACAAAGGACAAGATATTATCTGAAAATCCATCATTGTACTGGAGGGCTACTTCCACTTGGAAACCATTATCTTCCCCCTCAAAATACAGAACTGGTGTCAAGGTCTCCTTGTCTTCGTTGAGATAAGAAACAAAGTCTTGTACCCCATTCTCATAATGGAATTCAATCGCTTCATCTGTTCGTTTATCAGTCAGAGACAAGGTCACATTTTTCAAGAGGAAAGCTGATTCATTAAGACGCTCTGAGATGGTATTGTACTTGAAGTCTGTCGTAGAGAAGATCGTCGCATCAGGCATAAACGTAACCTTGGTACCTGTCTTAGACTTAGGCGCTGTACCAATTTTCTTCAAGGTCGTGACAGGTTTTCCCCCATTTTCAAAACGTTGCTTGTAGATTGCACCATCACGGGTAATTTCTACTTCTAACCAGCTAGAAAGGGCATTAACAACGGAAGAACCCACCCCGTGAAGTCCACCTGATGTCTTGTATCCTCCTTGACCGAATTTCCCTCCTGCGTGTAGAATGGTAAAGATAACCTCAACTGTTGGGATTCCCATAGCGTGCATACCTGTCGGCATCCCACGTCCGTGGTCTTGAACCGTTAAACTGCCATCTTTATTGATTGTCACATCAATACGGTCACCAAATCCAGACAAGGCCTCATCGACCGCATTATCGACGATTTCCCAGACTAGGTGGTGGAGACCAGCACTATCAGTCGATCCGATATACATCCCTGGACGTTTACGGACCGCATCCAACCCTTCTAGCACCTGAATGGCATCATCATTATAATTGTTAATATTGATTTCCTTTTTTGACACAAGGAACCTCCTATTCGTTCATCTTTACTATTCTACAAGTTTTCCAAGGATTTTGCAAAATTTTTCTTTCTCCGGTGTGACAATTTCAGAAGATATTCTCTGCCTTTCTTCTCCATTTCATGATATAATAGGAGTATGATTACAATAGTTTTATTAATCCTAGCCTATCTGCTGGGTTCGATTCCGTCTGGTCTCTGGATTGGACAAGTATTCTTTCAAATCAATCTGCGCGAGCATGGTTCTGGTAACACTGGAACGACCAATACCTTCCGCATTTTAGGCAAGAAAGCTGGTATGGCAACCTTTGTGATTGACTTTTTCAAAGGGACCCTAGCAACACTTCTTCCGATTATGTTTCATCTACAAGGCGTTTCGCCTCTCATCTTTGGACTTTTGGCTGTTATTGGCCATACCTTCCCTATCTTTGCAGGATTTAAGGGTGGTAAGGCTGTCGCAACCAGTGCTGGAGTGGTTTTCGGATTTGCACCTGTCTTCTGTCTCTACCTTGCAGTTGTTTTCTTTGGAACCCTCTATCTTGGTAGTATGATTTCACTGTCTAGTGTCACAGCATCTATCGCAGCCGTCATCGGGGTTCTACTCTTTCCACTTTTTGGTTTTATCCTGAGCAACTATGACCCTCTCTTCATCGCTATTATCCTAGTACTTGCTAGTTTGATTATCATTCGTCATAAGGATAATATCGCTCGTATCAAAAACAAGACTGAAAATTTAGTCCCTTGGGGATTAAACCTAACCCATCAACATCCTAAAAAATAAAACGCCAGTTCTGAACTGACGTTTTTTGTATGCTTATTTTGATTTGATATAGTTAATACCATCTGCTTTTGGTGCAACTGCTTTTCCAAAGAAGGCTGCCAAGACAAGAATTGTCAAAACATAAGGTGCGATTTGAAGATAAACCGCAGGCACTCCTTGTAGGAATGGCAATTGAGAACCGATAACAGCCAAACTTTGTGAAAGTCCAAAGAAGAGACTAGAAAGCATGGCTCCGATTGGATTCCATTTTCCGAAAATCATCGCAGCAAGAGCGATAAATCCAGGTCCAACAATAGTTGTCACTGAGAAATTAACTGAGATGGATTGAGCATAAATCGCTCCGCCAATTCCACCTAGGAAACCTGAAATAATAACCCCTAAATATCTCATCTTGTAGACATTGATTCCCAAAGTATCCGCTGCTTGAGGGTGTTCACCGACAGAGCGGAGACGAAGACCAAAGCGAGTCTTGAAGAGGATAAACCAAGCAAGGAATGAGAAGGCAATCGCTAGATAACCAAGTAGACTAGTTGACTTGAAGAAGATATCACCAATCACTGGGATATTTGCCAAGACTGGGAAATCAAAGCGTCCAAAAGTCTGACTTAGGTTGTCGGTTTGTCCTTTGTTATAAAGTACTTTCACCAAGAAAACAGCCAAGGCTGGCGCCATCAAGTTCAATACCGTACCGCTGACAACATGGTCTGCACGGAAATGAACCGTCGCTGCTGCGTGGATGATGGAGAAAAGCCCCCCTACCAATCCTGCTACAAGTAAGGATAGCCATGGAGTTGCTGCTCCAAATTGTTCTGCAAATTCAAGGTTAAAGACAACTCCAGAAAAGGCACCCATAACCATAATTCCTTCAAGGCCGACGTTTACGACACCACCACGTTCAGAGAAAACACCACCAATACTTGTAAAGATGAGGGGCGCTGAGTAAATCAGCATAGAAGACACCAAGAGGGTGAGCAAGGTTGTAATAGACATCTTTACTTACCTCCTTTAACTTGTTTTTTCGGTTTGACAAAGCGTTCGATAAGGTAATGAACACTGACAAAGAAGATAATAGACGCTGTTACAATGCTGACAAGCTCAGACGGTACCTGCGCCGCATTCATACCAGGGGCTCCAACTTGGAGAACACCAAATAGGAAGGCTGCAAAGAGAATACCAATTGGTGAGTTGGCCGCAAGCAGACTAACCGCCATTCCGTTAAATCCGACAGCTAATGACGCCCCCTGAACATAAACGTTCTGGAAGGTTCCCAAACCTTCAACAGCCCCACCAAGACCTGCCAAGGCACCTGAGATAATCATTGAGAGGATAATCGTTCTTTTTGCAGAAATACCAGCATATTCTGAAGCATGTGGATTAAGACCAACCGCACGGATTTCAAAACCAAGAGTTGTTTTCTTGAGCATGAACCAAATGACTGCAACGGCAATGAGAGCAAAGAAAATACCAATATTCATCCGTGAGTTACCAGTCAACTCAGCCAACCAAGGTGTCTGATAGGTTGCATTAGCCCCAACACGAATGGTCGAATCTGTACTTTGCATAAAGTCTTTAGGGAAGGCATGGATAAAGGCATTTCCTACATACAAAACGATGTAGTTCATCATGATAGTTACGATAACCTCTGACGTCCCTAGATAGGCTCTAAGAATACCCGGAATCGCTCCGACAATCCCACCAGCAATCAAGGCAATCACGATAGTCGCTAAAATCATCAAGGGACGGGGCATATCTGGATGCGACAGGGCAAACCAACCACTGAGAATCCAACCTGCCAAAGCCTGACCAGGAAGTCCGACGTTAAAGAAACCAGCTCGACTGGCAACAGCAAAACCAAGACCAATCAAGACCAGAGGACCCATAGCACGGAAGATTTCTCCAATCCCACGCAGGCTACCAAAGGCTGTATAGAACAATTCTTCGTAGCCCCAAATAGCATCATAACCGAAGATCCACATAACAATGGCTCCGAGTAAAATTCCTAGGAATACAGAAATCAAGGGAACCGAAATTTGTTGTAATTTTTTAGACATCACTCTTCTCCTTTCCCAAGTTTCCACCTGCCATCAAGACACCAAGTTCTTGTTTATTGGTTGTTTCTGGTGATACAATACCTTGAATCTTACCATCGTGGATAACAGCAATACGGTCTGAGACGTTTAAAATCTCATCCAATTCAAAGCTGACAACAAGGACAGCCTTACCATTATCACGCTCTTCAATCAAGCGTTTGTGGATATATTCAATAGCACCGACATCCAAACCACGAGTTGGCTGGCTGACGATAAGGAGATCAGGATCACGATCAATTTCACGAGCAATAATTGCTTTTTGTTGATTTCCTCCTGAAAGTGCAGCTGCAGGAACAAATTCACTGGCAGCACGAACATCAAATTCCTCCATTAGCTTTTTAGCATAAGAAGTAATATTTGAATAGTTCAAAATTCCATTTTTACTATGTGGTTCTTTATAGTAGGTTTGAAGGGCAATATTTTCAGAAATCATCATTTCCAAAATTAAGCCATCACGGTGACGGTCTTCTGGAACGTGCCCAACACTCAACTCTGTAATCTGACGTGGGTGCAAGCCTACAATTGAATTTCCTTTTAGCTCGATGCTTCCAGATTCAACCTTGCGAAGACCTGTGATGGCTTGAATCAGTTCAGACTGACCATTTCCATCAATCCCCGCAATACCAACAATCTCTCCAGCACGAACATCCAAGGACAGATTTTTCACAGCTGGGACACCGCGGTTTTCATTGACCACCAAATCTTTAATTGACAAGACCACTTCTTTTGGTTGAGAGGCTTGCTTCTCTGTTTTAAAGGAAACAGAACGACCAACCATCATTTCTGCCAAATCAGCATTGGTAGCTCCTGCAATTTTGACGGTTTCAATTGATTTCCCACGACGGATAACTGTAACGCGGTCAGAAACTGCACGAATTTCATCCAACTTGTGGGTAATCAAGATAATTGATTTTCCTTCTTTAACAAGATTTTTCATAATGGCCATCAACTCCTCAATTTCTGATGGAGTCAAAACAGCCGTTGGTTCGTCAAAGATAAGAATATCAGCCCCACGATAAAGGGTTTTTAAAATTTCTACACGTTGTTGGGCTCCAACTGAGATGTCTGCTACCTTGGCAGAAGGGTCCACAGCTAAGCCATAACGTTCAGAAAGAGCCTTGATTTCTTTGCTAGCTCCAGCGATATCTAGCACACCATTTTTAGTCAATTCACTTCCTGAAATAATGTTTTCAGCCACCGTGAAAGCCTCTACCAACATAAAGTGCTGGTGAACCATTCCGATTCCCAAGCCAGCTGCTTTAGATGGGGAGTCAAGGTTGACAACTTGACCGTTGACCGCGATTTCACCACTAGTTGGTTCAAGAAGCCCTGCTAACATGTTCATGAGCGTGGACTTACCAGCCCCATTTTCTCCTAAAAGTGCATGAATTTCACCTTTTCGTAGGTGCAGGTTGATTTTGTCGTTGGCAACAAATTCACCAAACACCTTGGTAATATCACGCATCTCAATGACATTTTCGTGTGCCATGTGCTCTTCCTTTCAGAGTCTTATTTTATTTCAATAAAACTTGCTAGTTTGTCTAGTAGCAAGCTTTACTGAGACAAAATGACTTTGTCTCAACTCTTAAAAAAGCGGCCGAGGGCCGCTTCCTAAGAAATGACTTCCATCCATTATTTTGCAGGAACTTTTACGCTTCCATCAAGGATTTTAGCTTTAGCATCTTCGACAGCTTTTTTACCTTCTTCTGAAAGGTTTGTTACTACCAAGTCAACCCCTTTATCCTTCAATGAGTAAACGATTACTTGACCGCCAGGGAATTCACCTTTTTCTGCCTTGTTAGAAATATCTTTTACAGTTGTACCAACTTGTTTCAAAGTAGATGCAAGAACAAAGTTTGATTCTTTGCCATCTTTAGAAGTGTATTTACCTTCTGCTTCTTGGTCACGGTCAACACCGATAACCCAAACTTTTTCATTTTCAGGACGGCTTTCGTTGAGTGATTTTGCTTCTGCAAAGACACCAGCACCTGTACCACCAGCTACTTGGTAAACAATATCTGCACCAGCTGCGTATTGTGCTGCTGCAATTGTTTTACCTTTAGCGGCATCACCAAATGAACCAGCATAGTCAACTTGTACTTTGATAGATGGGTCTACTGACGCAACACCAGCCTTGAATCCTGCTTCAAAACGAGAGATAACTTCTGACTCCTGTCCACCTACAAAACCAACTTGTTTTGTTTTAGTTGTTTTTGCTGCAGCTACACCTGCAAGGTAACCTGACTCATTATCAGCGAAAGTTACGCTCGCAACATTCTTTTGATCTTTAATCACATCATCAATCAAGACATAGTTCAAGTCAGAATGTTCTTTAGCTGCTTCTTCAACCGCATTGTGAAGGGCAAAACCAACACCGAAGATTAGGTTGTAACTTCCAGCCGCTTGTTGCAAGTTGTTAGCGTAGTCAGCTTCACTTGTTGATTGGAAGTAAGTGAAACCGTTATCTTTTGAAAGATTGTGTTCTTTACCCCAAGCCTGCAAACCTTCCCAAGCTGATTGGTTGAATGATTTGTCATCAACACCACCAGTATCAGTGACGATTGCTGCTTTTGTCTTCACATCAGAAGATGAATCTGCCTTACGAGAAGAGCGGTTACCACATGCAGCAAGTCCAACTGCTGCCACTGCAACTAGACCAAGGCCTAGCCATTGTTTCTTGTTCATTACTGAACCTCCTAAATAAGATGTGCAACGATGTTGCAAGTATGGATTGGTTGGCCACAAGGACCGTGCCACTCAGAGAGCGACTCAGACTAATTTAAGTCTGTAAAAGAGTATGGAAGTAATTCCCCGACCGTCATCTCGACCGTCGATTTATCTTTTGCGACTAAGGTCACTTTTAGATCTTGTTCAAAAAATTCGACCATTACTTGGCGACAAGCACCACATGGTGAGATTGGTTTTTCAGTCTGTCCATAGACAATCAATTCTGAAAATTCTCTTTGTCCTTCAGATATAGCCTTAAAAATGGCCGTTCTCTCACCGCAGTTTGTCAAAGAATAGCTAGCATTTTCGATATTCACTCCCGTGTACACACTTCCGTCTTTTGCCACTAAAACTGCTCCGACTGGAAAGTGAGAATAGGGGACATAGGCATGTTTGCTGGTTTCAATTGCCAGTTCAATCAACTCAGTAGTCGCCATCTGCCAATTCTCCTTTTAAAATGGCTACCCCAGCTGACGTTCCAATACGGGTCGCACCTGCTTCCACAAAGGCAAGAGCATCTGCATAAGAACGAGCTCCACCAGCAGCCTTGACACCCATATCAGGTCCAACTGTTTCACGCATTAATGTAACATCTGCTACCGTAGCACCACCAGTTGAAAAGCCAGTAGATGTTTTAACAAAATCAGCTCCCGCTTTTTGGGCCAATTGGCAAGCCAAAACTTTTTCTTGGTCTGTCAGAAGGCAAGCTTCAATAATGACTTTCACTAACTTGTCACCACTTGCTTCTACTACTGCGAGAATATCCGACTCAACCAAATCAAGATTACCTGTTTTGAGAGCTCCAACATTGATCACCATATCAATCTCATCTGCACCATTTTGGATAGCTTCCTTGGTTTCAAAAGCTTTCACAGTTGAAGTTGTTGCTCCCAAGGGGAAACCTACTACTGTGCAGACCTTGACATCTGTGCCTTCAAGCCCTTTTTTAGCATGTTCAACCCAGGTCGGATTAACGCAAACACTGGCAAAATCATACTCTCTAGCTTCAGACAACAAACAATCAATTTGATTTACTGTCGCATCTTGTTTCAAAAGTGTATGATCGATATATTTATTTAATTTCATATTCGGATTCTCCTGCAGTTTATGAGATTATTTCTATGATTTCTCGTAAACTTTGCACACTATCATTTATTTTAACATATTTTTGAAAATCTGTAACTAGCTGAGGAGAAATTTTTCCATTTGTGTATACTTTTGCAACAATTTCTCCCTTTTGAACGGAATCTCCAACTTTCTTTTCAAAAACAATTCCTGTCTCATAGTCCAAGGCATCAGACTTGACTGCACGGCCTGCCCCCAGTCTCATAGCATAAAGCCCAAATTCCATAGCTGGAAGAGCTGAAATGACACCCGTTTCCTGGGCAGGGATTTCCACCACATGGGTAACATTGACAGGACGATAGAGGTCTTCCAAGTCTCCACCTTGGGCTTGGACCATTTCCTCAAACTTAGCCAGCGCTTGACCATTCTCAAGATGTTGGCGAACTTCTTCAACTGTTTTATTTACATTTGCCAAGCCAAGCATAATTTGAGCCAATTCACAGATGAAGTGGGTAATATCCTGACGGCCTTGACCTTGTAAAATCTCCAGTGCTTCAAGGATCTCCAGACGATTTCCAATAGCACGCCCTAAAGGCTGGCTCATATCCGTAATGACTGCTACCGTTTTTCTACCAACTGCCTTACCAAGTTCCACCATGGTTTGAGCCAATTCTCGCGCCTCATCAACTGTCTTCATGAAGGCACCCTCACCGACAGTCACGTCTAGCAAAATAGCATCAGCCCCTGCCGCGATTTTCTTGCTCATCACCGAACTCGCAATCAAAGGAATCGTGTCAACAGTTGCGGTCACATCACGAAGGGCATAGAGAAGCTTATCCGCTTTGACAAGCTGGTCTGATTGCCCAATGACAGATACACCAATATCCTGCACCTGACGAATAAAATCCTCTTGACTACGTTCTACTTGATAGCCCTTGATAGACTCCAATTTATCAATTGTTCCACCAGTATGGCCGAGACCACGACCACTCATTTTTGCCACAGGCACACCAAAGCTAGCAACAAGAGGAGCCAAAATCAAGGTTACCTTATCACCAACACCACCCGTAGAATGCTTGTCAACCTTAACCCCATCAATAGCGGATAAATCAAACTCTTGCCCTGTCTGAACCATCTTCATAGTTAGGTCAGAGATTTCTCGAGTCGTCATTCCTTTGAAATAAACAGCCATAGCAAAGGCAGACATCTGATAATCAGGGACAGTTCCTGACACATAGCCTTCTACCAGCCATTCAATTTCACTCGAAGTCAGTTCTTGACCGTCTCGTTTCTTTTGGATTAAATCAACTGCTCTCATTCTTTCACACTTCTAAGGATATAGTATCCCTTATCTTTTTTTAAGATTTCGCAATTGCCAAACACCTCTTCCATCTTGGATTTAGCACTTGGGGCCCCTTGTTTTTTCTGGATAACGATTGTTAAATCTCCACCAGTTTCCAAGAAATCTTTACTTTTCTCAATGATTTCATGAACCACTTGCTTGCCCGCACGGATAGGAGGATTGGAAATGACATGGTCAAATTCCCCTTCAACTTGTTCATAGATGTTGGACTGGAAAATCGTCGCTTCTACTTTATTTCGTTCAGCATTTTGTCGCGCCAAATCCAAGGCACGATTATTAATATCGACCATGGTAGACTGAACGCCATAAGCTTTAGCTAAAGACAAGCCCAAAGGTCCGTAACCACAGCCTACATCCAGGACAGTTTCTCCTTGGTTGACCTCAAGACACTTGAGCAAGAGTTGACTTCCAAAGTCAATCATTTTCTTGCTAAAAACACCCGCATCCGTCAAAAAGGTCATTTTTTCTCCCAACAAGTCCACTCTCAACTCATGAATGTCGTGAGCAGCGTCAGGATTTTCTGCATAATACATTTTACTCATGAAACTATTTTACCATAAATTGACTTAAATTGTAAATCGTTTACAAATTGATAATAAAACGAAAAAGACTGAAGAAAACTAGTCAAGAAGACTTTTCTTCAATCTCTTTAAACACTTATAAATAATAAGCCATTTAGAACTAGAAATATCATAATTAGGATATAACAAAAAGTTTATCATCTACAATCGGACGCATTCTTATTACTATTGCTTAACCTTCAAATACTTAATCATCAACAGGATTCCCAACAAGATGTTTAGATAAAAGCCTAACTGATAAGTTTGTGTCAGAATTTCCAAACTTGTCCAAAGCCGTACCAAATCTTCTAGCGACATGCGGAAGAAATAACCCTCTGTAGCAATCCATAGAACTAAAAAGAAATAACTACCAGCAGCAAGCCATTTCGTCCACCGTTTTTTTAGTAGGCAAGCAATCAAGAGCGAACAGATAAAGATAGCTGTTACAATAGCATGTTCCATCAAAAAAGTAAAACCGTAATAGATTTCCACAAAGCGTCTACCATTATCCGCATTCGCCCCTTTTATAAAAGGTAGTGCAAAACTTAAAATAAAACAGAGTTCCAGTATATAACTTTTTAAGATTTTCATAGTACACCTCCTATAAATTGTGAATCCCAAAGCCCCCTTTATTGGCTTATAAGTCAGGAGAAAGTAGCTCCTACCTCATCAATAAATTGGTCAACCCTATCTACTTCTATTATACGATATTGGTTTACTATCATCAAGAAACCGCTTTATTTTTTTAGCTTTTTATGGTATGATAGACAAAATATCTAGGGGAAAACAAATGACCAACGAATTTTTACATTTTGAAAAAATCAGCCGCCAGACTTGGCAATCGTTACATCGAAAGACAACACCTCCTTTGACAGAAGAGGAATTAGAATCCATCAAGAGTTTTAATGACCAGATTAGCTTGCAGGATGTTACCGATGTCTATCTCCCCCTAGCCCATCTCATCCAGATTTACAAGCGTACCAAGGATGATTTGGCCTTTTCAAAAGGGATTTTCCTTCAACGTGAAAGTAAATCCCAGCCTTTTATCATTGGGGTTTCTGGGAGTGTTGCCGTTGGAAAATCCACAACCAGTCGGCTACTTCAAATCCTACTGTCCCGTACACTTACAGATGCTACGGTTGAGTTGGTAACAACTGACGGCTTTCTCTATCCTAACCAGACCTTGATTGAACAAGGGATTTTAAATCGCAAGGGATTTCCTGAAAGCTATGATATGGAAGCTCTTCTCAACTTCCTGGACCGCATCAAAAATGGACAAGATGTAGATATTCCTGTCTATTCTCATGAAGTCTACGACATCGTACCCGAGGAAAAGCAAAGCGTCAAAGCTGCTGATTTTGTCATTGTTGAGGGAATCAATGTCTTTCAAAATCCACAAAACGAACGTCTCTATATCACCGACTTCTTCGACTTTTCCATCTATGTTGATGCTGCAGTGAATGACATCGAGAGTTGGTATCTGGACCGTTTCTTGAAGATGCTGAGCCTAGCCCAAAACGACCCTGATAGCTACTATTATCGTTTTACACAAATGCCGATTGGGGAAGTGGAATCCTTTGCCCATCAGGTCTGGACCAGTATCAATCTCACAAATCTACAAAATTATATTGAACCAACTAGAAATCGTGCAGAAGTGATTCTTCATAAAACAAAGAACCATGAAATCGATGAAATTTACTTAAAAAAATAATTTTCCCTTGTCAAAACGTAAGTTTTCAGATATAATGGTATAGTTAGTAAATATGGAGGTAAGAACATTGGCAAACATTAAATCAGCTATCAAACGCGCTGAATTGAACGTTAAACAAAACGAAAAGAACTCAGCTCAAAAATCAGCTATGCGTACTGCTATCAAAGCATTCGAAGCAAACCCATCTGAAGAACTTTTCCGTGCTGCTAGCTCAGCTATCGATAAAGCAGAAACTAAAGGTTTGATTCACAAAAACAAAGCAAGCCGCGACAAAGCTCGTCTTTCAGCTAAACTTGCTAAATAAGAAACAGTCCATAGAGGCTGTTTTTTTGTCCCAAAATAGGAAAAGGTAGAAAATGAAAATCGCAATTATCGGATATTCTGGTGCTGGTAAGTCAACTCTAGCTGAAAAGCTGTCTCACTGCTACTCCATCCCAAAACTTCACATGGACACACTCCAATTTCAACCCGGTTGGCAAGACAGTGATCGTGAATGGATGTTGACCGAGATGGAAAATTTTCTCACAAAGCATGAAGCTTGGGTCATTGATGGGAATTATTCTTGGTGTTTCTATGAGGAAAGAATGCAGGATGCTGACCAAATCATCTTTCTCAATTTTTCTCGCTGGAATTGTCTGCTACGAGCCTTTAAACGATACCTCACATACCGAGGCAAGGTCAGAGAAAGTATGGCAGCTGGTTGTCAAGAACAATTTAATTGGGAGTTTATCAGATGGATTCTTTGGGACGGACGGACTAAAGCTCAAAAAGAGAATTACCAAAAACTTTGCCAAGAATACTCACATAAAGTCACTATTCTTCGAAACCAAAGAGAGCTAGATCAATTTCTAGATAAGAAAAGGAAGTCCTCCAATTCATAAAGAAGGGCTTCCTTTTTTGGCTATAATTATTCTGCAATCAATGTTTCCAAACCAACCTTCATCATATCAGTGAAGGTGTTTTGGCGTTCTTCTGCAGTTGTGTCTTCGTCTGGATTGACCAAACTATCAGAAATAGTCATGATAGCAAGGGCGTCAACATGGTGTTGGGCAGCAAGATAGTAAAGTGCTGCTGCTTCCATTTCCACAGCCTTAACTCCCCATTTACCAAGTTCGATGTTCTTTTCAAAGTAGTTTGAATAAAAGACATCAGATGACAAAACGTTCCCAACGTGGGTGGTCATACCGAGTTCTTTGGCGATATGGTAGGCCTTGTCAAGCAAATCAAAGCTAGCGATTTGTGGGAAATCGTACTGTGGCCAGTCATTGCGGATAATGTTAGAGTTGGTTGCAGCTGCCTGCGCCAAAACCAATTCACGGACGTGAACATCTTCATTCAATGAACCTGCTGTTCCCACACGGATCAATTTTTTCACACCGTAGTCAACAATCAACTCACGCGCATAAATCGAAATCGATGGCATCCCCATCCCAGTTCCCATGACAGATACACAGTGGCCCTTGTAAGTACCAGTGTAACCAAACATGTTACGCACTTCATTAAAACAAACAGCATCTTCAAGGAAATTCTCCGCAATAAATTTCGCACGAAGAGGATCCCCAGGAAGAAGAATTTTATCAGCAATTTCACCCTGCTGAGCAGCAATATGGATAGACATAATTTATGATACAAAGAGCGACAAGAAAACGACTGAAAATTAGGAATCTGACGAGAAATCCTGATTTCTCAGTCAGATTATCTATTTTCCGAGTTTCCCGCTCGTGTTCAAATTAGAACACCTCACTCTACCTTTCTTTTTTTATATTCAGGATAGCGACAGAGAACAAAGTAAAAATAGGAAACTGACGAAGCATCTCAGATGCTAGACAGTTTATCTTTTTTACACAGTTCTCCGCCCGTATTCAGTTCAATGAATACAGTTAATCCATCCTTTCTTTATTCTAAAATTTATAATCAGAAAGATACCAAACCCGTCAAAAAGCATAGGGAAAATAGGAGTTGGGTGCAGTGAGCGATGCTCGCTAGACCAACTATCTTTTTCCCACTGCTTTTAGGGTGGGTTCAATTCCTTTCTTTCTTAATTTTGATGATATTGAGAAGATTAGCCCGGATTCAATTCAAGCCAGAACTTCCCTTGCTTTCTGATTTTTAGAAAAGTTTTCCGCTCGTGTTCAAATCAGAACACACGCTCTACCTTTCTTTTTTTATTTTTATATTTCATAGCTAGGAAAAATCAAATTCAATCGTGACTCCGATAAGCCTACTTCTTTTTTATTTCAAACAGTTATTGATAAATTGACAATAGTTTTTAATCTTTTAAGATAAATCCTTGATTAGAAGAAATGGGCATTTCCTACCTAATTACTTTATTCTTTGACTTCTGACACAGTATGCTAGCCCAAGGAAAGCGGTCTAACATTTTTGCAAATTCATAGGCTAAAACAGCTGTTACTAAGAGATACGGAAGAGAATCTAAACCGATCCCAGTGAATCCTATTACTAATCCAGTTGCAGACCAGGGAGCCCTCAAGGTCACAGACAAAAAGCAAACAGATCCCAAAAGCAAAATGCTTGGCTGGCTATCCCCACCTAGAATCATTCCAAAGAGACCAGCTCCAGCCATCCCCAAGGCAAAAGATGGCGTAAGAGTACCACCATAGGCCCCTGCCCAAAGGATAATAAGAACGACCACTGCTTTTAGGAAAAACATGAGAAGCACTGTTTGACCACTGCTACCATTTAAAATTTCCTGAGCCATCATACGTCCATTTCCAAGTAGATGTGGAAAATAACTTGCTAATCCAATAAGAAAAAGAAAAGCTGAGGGCAATGTGAGAAGTATTCGTTTATCTTTTATTCTGTTTGAAGACGCTGCCTTACTTAAGCGACCAAAAAGCCAAGCTAGTGGGGTTAAGAAAAGAAGTAATAAGGGAATAATCCATATTTCCTTTAATGACCATGTGATGGCTGGAATCTGGTAGAGAGCCTGATCTGAAACAACCAAGCCTGCTATATAGGTTGAAACATAGGTAGTCAAACCGACTAAGACAAATCGTTTAATAGATAGAGCAATTCCTAGGGTTTCAAAAACAAAGAAGACACTTGTTAATGGAACCTGATAAACAGCCGCTAAACCAGCACCAGCACCACAAGCAAGGAGAAAGATTTGGTCCTTCTTAGAGAGAAAACATATTTTTCCAATTTGTCCTGCAAATAGAGTTCCAATTTCTCGTGGCGCAGCTTCTTTGCCAATAGGCGCTCCCCCTCCAACTGCAATAATCTGCCAAATTGAATGAAATAGCTGTCTTAAAAAATGAAGCTTGTATTGTGAAGTCTCATCCTTCATCTGAGCTTTGATGGAATAAATCTTTGACCCTTTTTGCAAGAAATACCAGACCAAGGATGAGCCAAGACCCACAATTATTAAACTTAATCCTATCCGTAACGAGGAAACTCCATCTGTCAAAAATCCACTATGATGCTCTGATTGACCAAAAGCTAGACTCTCTACTATCTCTAAAAGATAATGGAGAAATATACCAGATAAACCCGAAACTATTCCTTGTAGAATTACTGCTAGGAATAATCTAAAATTATAAGGGATTTTTCGAAAAATACTTCTCAATTCTATTAACATGACTACAATTCTGCAAGAATCGCTTTAAGCAAGCCTTTGAAGTCGCCTTTAACACGTTCAGTCACTTCTACAACTTCTTCGTGGTTGAGTTCTTCTTGGAAACCTGCAGCATGGTTAGTAATACATGAAATACCGAGAACTTTCAAGCCAGAGTGGACTGCAACAATAACTTCAGGAACTGTAGACATACCAACTGCATCTGCACCAAGTGTCTTATAGGCACGAATCTCTGCTGGGGTTTCATAAGTCGGACCTGTTACACCAATATAGACACCTTCATCAAGCTTGATACCAAGTTTTTTAGCCACTTCATGGGCAGTAGCACGGTATTCTGGTGTGTAGGCTTTAGACATATCTGGGAAACGTGGACCAAAATCATCCAAGTTTTCACCCATCAATGGGTTTTGCCCCGTCATATTGATATGGTCTGAGATAGCCATCAAGGTACCAGGACCAAATCCAATACCGCCAGCTGCATTGGTTACAATGACACCTTCACATCCGAGAACTTTCATCACACGAACTGGGAAAGTCACAACTTCCAGAGGATTGCCCTCGTAGAAATGGAAACGACCTTGAAGAGCCAAGACCTTGCGACCTGCAAGTTCTCCATATACCAATTTACCAGCGTGACCTACTACTGTCGAACGGCCCCAGTTTGGAATATCTGCATAGTCTACTACAACAGGATTTTCGATTTCTTCTGCCAGTTCTCCCAGTCCTGATCCAAGGATTAGACCGAACTCAGGCGTTTGGATTCCCTTGTCCTTCAGGAAAGCAGCTGTTTCATTGATTTTATCTAAAAATGTCATTGTGTTCTCCTTTATTATTTTTTAGCATTTGACCGATTTTGTCAAAAGTTTTGGCATTGCGAATGGTGATGTTGCGATAAAAAGGCATCTTGAGCAAGTACTTATGATAGGCAGTTGCATAGTAGGATTCCTCAGAGAATTTCCCCCAGAAAATCCCAAGTCTTCCAAAATGAACGATTTCATCTTTCAATTCCAAACTTTCAACTGTCTCAATGACTTTAGCCACATCCAATCCCTCCGTGTAAAAGAGGACATCCTTTCGTGCCAAATCTTTGGTCCACCAATCTGTCAGATTCTTCAGCTCTTCTTCATAATCTTCCTGACTCAGTAAAGAAAAGCTCTGAATAAATGGATAATGGACTGCAAAGAATGCATCTAACTTTTCAACCAATCGTTCTTTGGGGTCTGTCGAAGTAAAGAAAATATTGCCACTGTTGATGTAGGTTTCAACTTTTTCCAGTCCCAACTCTGTCAGTTCTTGCCGAAGCTCCGCCATGACAACTTTATTTTTCCCACCGACATTAATGCCCCGAACAAGTAAAGCATATCGCGTCATCTTATACCAATTTATCTAAGAAACTTTCCCCAATCATGGCAGTTTCAACACCAAAGTTATCCGCAACTGTCGCTGAGATATCTGCAAAATGTCCGATAGGAATGACACCATTTCCTTTAAAGGCAGGGCTGTAGGCCAATAATGGAATATATTCACGAGTGTGGTCTGTTCCTGCATACGTTGGGTCATTTCCATGGTCCGCAGTAATCAAGAGAAGGTCGTTCTCTCTCATGGCTGCGATAATTTCAGGCAAGCGTTCATCGAACTCATGCAAGCAATCACGGTAACCATGAGCATTGCGACGGTGGCCGTAAAGGGCATCAAAGTCAACCAAGTTTGTGAAGGAGAATCCTTTTTCAAATTCAGCAAGTCCCATGGTCTTCAATAATGTATCAATTCCGTGGCTGTTTGACTTGTTGTGTCCCATGTCATGATTGATTCCTGCACCGTTAAAGATATCATTGATTTTACCAACAGCATAAGTATCGATACCAGATTCATTCAATTTATCCAAAACAGTCGGTGCAAATGGAGAAACGGCTAAGTCACGACGGTTTGCTGTACGAGTAAAGTTACCTGGTTCACCTACATACGGGCGGGCAATGATACGTCCTAAAAGGGCTGGGCGCTCAAGAGTGATTGAACGAGCGTATTCACAGATACGATACAATTCATCCAAAGGAATAATATCTTCGTGGGCAGCAATTTGCAAAACAGGGTCAGCCGAAGTATAGATAATCAACTCCCCAGTTTCCATCTGACGTGGTCCAAAGTCATCGATAACAGCTGTACCTGAGTAAGGTTTGTTAGCTTCACGAATGATCTTGCGTCCTGAGAATTCTTCAATTTTTGTCAGGATTTCTTCTGGGAATCCATTCCAGAAAGTATCGAAAGGCTCAGTAATGTTGAGTCCCATGATTTCCCAGTGTCCAGTCATAGTATCCTTACCAAGAGAAACTTCTTCCAATTTTGTTGCATATCCTGTTGGATTGCTTTCCGCTGCTACAGTCTTAAGAGGAGTTTCACGAGGAATATTTCCTAGACCGATTTTAGCCATGTTTGGCACATTCAAACCAACTGTTTTTGAAATATGTCCCAGTGTGTCAGAAGCTCCATCTGGAACTCCTGCATTGACAAAGTTATTAGCATCTGGTGCAGCACCGATTCCTACAGAATCTAATACCACCAAGTGAATACGATTAAATTTTGACATAATGTGTCTCCTTATTATGTTGATTAGTTTGCTTTTGTTGAAGTTAAAATCTGAACCCCGTCTCGTCCAGCAACGATGACCTTATCCACCATTTGGTTGAATAAGCCGTGCTCCACGACACCAACGATATGGTCCAATTCTTGGCCAAAGGCAATTGGATCCTCGATGACATCTAAGGCAAGGTCAATGATAAAATTCTGCATATCGGTCACAAAACGTTGGCCGTCTTTTTCACGGAAACTTGGTTTGTAGCCAGCTCGCTCAAAACGACGAAAGACCTGTTCTGCGCCATACTGAACCACTTCCACAGGCAATTTAAAAGCACCCAGTTTGTCTACCAGCTTGCTTTCATCCACTACCCAAATATATTCTTTTGAGGGCGTTGCCACAACCTTCTCCATCAGAAGGGCACCACCACCACCTTTTATTCCGTTAAACTGACTATCCACTTCATCCGCCCCGTCGACTGTCATATCGACAAAGTCTACATGGTCAATAGACTTGAGTGGGATATTAAGCCCTTCAGCCTGTTTACTGGTCACACTAGAAGTTGTTACAGCTGTAATCTGTAACCCTTCTTCCTTGATACGGCGACCGATTTCTTCGACAAAATAATAGGCAGTAGAACCCGTTCCCAGTCCGACAACCATGCCATCATTGACAAACTCAGCAGCCTTGATACCTGCCATTTTCTTCAGATTTTCCACTCAAACACCTCCATTAAAGAGCTGCTTTTATTATAACATGTATCCGTTTTTATTTCATGGATACACTGGAAAAATCCGAACATTTTTATTTTTATGTCCACCTTGTTTTGTTAGTTAGAATCTTAGATATGAGAACTTGTAGATAAAACAGGTCCTAACCAAAAGCAGCAACAGTTGATTTTTTATCATAAAGATGATTAAATAGGTAAGTACAGAAAAGGAGAAATAAGATGAACCCATTAGATTTGTTTAATCAAGTAAAAGAACTAATCGAGACAAAAGATTTTGAAGCTGCAAAAATATTCGTTGCAGAAAATCAAGATCAACTCGGAGAATACTTCTCGCAAGCTCAGCAGTTGATTTCTGGTTCTGAAGGTCTAGATGGCCTCGTTGGAAAGATTAAAGGATTTTTCTAAAAAATACAAAGGCGCCTGAAACAATCAGGTGCCTTTTTGAGATATTTTTTTCATTATTTTGGGAAGATGACTGCTGATTTCCGTCGGCAAGACCACATAATGTTCTTGAACTAGTTCTTGGGCTATGGCTGAATGAAGATGGGTCGCTACAGTTACGAGTTCATAAAGACTGGCTTGTTTAAACTGGCCTGCAAATCCTGCAATCATTCCAGCCAGAGTATCCCCCATTCCCCCAGTAGCCTGATAGGGACCACCAACCTGTAACTGGTAATAATCAGACTGGCCAACCTGCCAAATACGAGTAGCCGGACCTTTCTCCACCAAAATTGTTCCTTGAGGAAAAGAAGTCAGGGCACTAGCTGTTGCATCTTCATTTTGCTTTTCAATAGTAATTCCAGACAATTTTTCCCATTCTTTTTGGTGGGGAGTTAGGATAAGCTGACTGGAAGGAAATGACAAATTTGTTCTAGCAAGGATAGTTAAGGCCCCTCCGTCTACAATCAAAATCTGATTTTGGCTTAAGCTAGCAAAGACCTGTTTTACAAGATTTTCTCCAAAAGCATCGTCTCCTAAACCAGGTCCCACTAAGACCACTTCTGCCTTCTCCAACTGCTCTTTTAACAGTTGCTGGTCTTGAAGAGAAAAGGCCATAGCCTCAGGTAAATGACTGTGCAAAGCTGGGATATTTTCCCTATCTGTTCCAACAGTCACCAAACCAGCTCCACTTTTAACAGCTGCCAAAGCAGCCATGATGATAGCACCACCATAAGGATAAGTCCCACCCAGTAACAGCAGACGGCCATAGTTTCCTTTATGACTTGTACGAGAACGTTCAATAATGACTTTTTCTAGTAAGGTTTGATCAATCACTTTCATCGTTTTTTCCTCAACTATCCTTTATCTGATTGTTTTAAAACAACTTGATAGACTTTCTTATTCCACTCTTCTAAGTCTTCTCCAGCATAGTCAAGATAATGCACCCTATCTTGTATTTTAGTTGGAATAATATTTTCAAATTGGCTCTTATTATGAGTTGGAATAATGCAAATATACAACTCACTAAATAAATTCAACACGTCCTTAATTTTTGCAACATGGTAGCCATCAAAAATATAACCAGTAACTTTAATCAAATCTGTATAGATAAAATGAAAACTCACTCCAGGAATAAACTTGTCTTGTAATTCTTTCTTTGAAGGAGCTCGACCTAATAAACGCTCCATCGCTAATCGATAACCAGAACTTGTATTTGACCACCCTAACATGACATAGTCAAAATAATCTATCGGATCCGATGCAGCATTTCGACTATCCAAAACCAACTCCTCAGCATCTCGCCCAAAGGCTTTCACAGCAGATAAGAGCTGACCTGTTTTAAAGATAGAAATCGCTGCATCTATAGTCGTAGTATGACTACAGTAATCTGAAGTCACTAACCTCTTATGTAGATCATAAGTCGAGGCTACTCTTTTATCTGTAGGGGTAAATGGTGGCAGAAAGGGATGCTGACAGATGTAATCTAAAATTTCTTTTTTTAAACAAGAATCAGCACACTCAATACTTGTTTGACGTTTATGAAGTTTTTCGTAAGCTATAAATTTAGCAATTTTTTCTAATTCCCACTCTTGAATATTTGGATAATCAATTAGTGCTAAGTAGTATATTCCATCCCATTGTAAACTATATTCCCTATTATAAATTTTTAAAATCATCTAATCACCTCACTCCATTATACAACAAAAAGGAGGCGCATACCTCCTTTTATAAATTTATTTCTAAAATTTAATATTCATTTCTGCCATTTTAGATATAGCTATAGAAAATACACTTTCCTCGGAAAATTTTTCTCTTATTTTCTATCCAATGTCCGGAGTGCTGCTTGATAAGTTTGCTCCATCAGCATAGTAATGGTCATAGGACCTACACCTCCAGGAACTGGCGTAATATGGCTAGCAAGTGGGGCAACTGCCTCATAATCCACATCCCCACAGAGCTTACCATTTTCATCGCGGTTCATCCCGACATCGATGACAACTGCACCTGGTTTTACAAAGTCAGCAGTCACAAACTTAGCACGACCGATTGCAACAACCAGAATATCTGCTTTAGCAGCCACCTTGGCAAGATTATGAGTCCGTGAGTGGGTCAAAGTCACTGTAGCATTCTTTGACAAAAGAAGCTGGGCCATAGGTTTTCCAACGATATTGGAACGACCGATGACGACCGCATTTTTACCTTCTAAGTCAATCCCGTATTCATGGAACATTTCCATAATCCCTGCAGGTGTAGAAGGAATCATGACTGGATGACCAGACCAGAGACGCCCCATGTTTAAGGGATGGAAACCATCCACATCCTTTTCTGGGTCAATGGCCAACAAAACTGCCTCTTCATCAATATGTTTTGGTAATGGTAACTGGACCAAAATTCCATGCCAAGCTGGATCTTGATTGTATTTGGCAATCAAGTCTAACAATTCCTCTTGAGTAATGGTATCTGGAACTCGCACAACTTCACTACGGAAACCAGCCGCAAGGGCTGATCTCTCCTTGTTACGAACGTAGACTTGGCTGGCAGGATTGTCCCCAACCAAAATCACTACCAAACCAGGTACTAGCCCCGTTTCTTCCTTTAATCTTGCAGTCTTTTCAGCCAGCTGTCCTTGTAACTTAGCTGCTAGAGCCTTCCCATCTATAATCTGTGTCATATCACTTCTCTTTTCTTTCAAATATCTTCCATTATACCAAAAACTGCTAATCCCCTCTAACACTTCTTTCCTAGGCTATCTTATAGTTTCAAACTATAAGAAAAAGCTCGGTTCGAGCTTTTCATTAATCTATATTTTATATGTAAAGTTAGTTACAAATAGCTAAACAAAGCTAACTTATAAAACCTTACTCAAGAAGTCCTTAGTCCGTTGTTCTTGGGTTTGTTCAAAAATCTGTTCAGGTGTTCCGTCTTCAACAACCACACCGTCTGCCATAAAGATGACACGGTCTGCCACCTCACGAGCAAATCCCATTTCATGTGTTACGATAACCATAGTCATTCCTGACTTGGCTAGATCTTGCATAACACCTAGAACCTCACCAACCATTTCAGGGTCCAAGGCTGAAGTTGGCTCGTCAAAGAGTAAAACATCTGGTTCCATTGCCAAACCACGCGCAATGGCAATCCGTTGTTGCTGTCCACCTGACAAACTCTGTGGATAAGCAGTTGCCTTATCTGGTAAACCAACTTTTTCCAAAAGTTCCTGAGCTCTCTTCTCTGCAACTTCCTTACTTTCACCTTTGGTCTTGATAGGAGACAAGGTGATATTTTCCATCACAGTCATATTAGGAAAGAGATTAAATTGTTGGAAAACCATGCCCATCTTCTCACGCATGGCAAACAGATCATTCTTCTTGTCCGTAATATCGACTCCTTCAAAGATAACCTTCCCCTTGGTCGCTTCTTCTAACAAATTCATAGAACGAAGCAAGGTAGATTTCCCGCTTCCTGAAGGACCGATGATGACGACAACCTCTCCTCTTTTAATCTCGAGGTTGATGCCCTTCAATACTTCATTCTTTCCAAAGGATTTATGTAAATTTTCAATTTTTATCAAGGTTTCTGTCATTATTTTTTATCTCCTTGTCCCATACGTTTTTCAAAAGCTTTCAAGGCTACTGTCAAAATAGAAGTCATAATCAAGTAATAAAAGGCTGCAAATAAAAGTGGTGTTAAAGGTAGATAGGTTGTTGTAGAAACTGTTGTAGCCCCATTCCACAACTCCATGACACCGATAGCTGATAAGAGGGAACTATCCTTGATAATAGTGATAAATTCGTTTCCCAATGCTGGCAAAATATTTTTGATAGCTTGTGGCAAAATCACATAGCGCATCGCATTTTTAGGACGAATCCCTAAAGAATAGGCCGCCTCTAACTGACCCTTAGGAACCGCATTAATTCCGGCACGAACAGTCTCAGAAACATAAGCACCACTGTTCATAGAGATAATCAAAATCCCTGGAATCAGACGAGAAAGGTCAACACCTAAAATTCCAACCTGAATAGTCGGAGCATTGATGTGCATAAGGGCAAAGGCAATCATAATCTGAACCATCATCGGTGTCCCACGGAAAATCCAAACGTACAAGTTGGCGAGCCAAACAAACGGTTTAAACTTTGAACGTTGCCCAAAAGCCAAGACAACACCCAAAATAGTCCCAAAAAAGACAACGCAGATAGAAATGAGAACCGTCACAACAGCCCCATAGTTAAAATAAGGTAAATACTTTGGTAAAAAAGAAAAATTCATAGTCTCACTGCTTTCTAAAATAGAATACTGTATGATTATAACATGAGTTGAATTAAAATTCAAATCTTTTGTCTAATTTATTCAAAAAATCTTTAAGCTGGTAGAATTAGCGAGAAATCTTAGTTTTTTCTAGGCAAGTTGACCTTCTTTATGGTAAAATAGTAACGATAAGAAATGAAGGAGAATCAAAATGGAATCACATTTGGTTAGAATCATCAACCGCCTTGAAGCAATGGCAAAAGACGGCGGAAATTTAAAACGTAATTTTGAACGCGAAGGAGTTGTTGTTGCAGAAGTTGCATACAGCCACGACGAAGAAAACGGATCAATCTTTACCCTTCGTGATGTAGAAGCTCGCGAAACTTATACGTTTGACAGCATTGACTTGATTGCAATGGAGATTTACGAACTCCTTTACTAATACAAAACAAGCTGGGATTACACCCTGCATGTCTAACCAAAATCCTTTTTGTCTCACAAATAGGATTTTTTTTATAGTCCAAATCCACAAATATTTTCATTATAACAACTTCTCAAAGCTGCAATCTTTTTACTTGCTTTACACCCCAATCCTGTTATAATGAGAGTATAGAAATTTGACTATTTTTGACCATTAAACAGGCCAAGCTAAAGAAAGAAATGAGGTAGATGTATGCTTTGTCAAAACTGTAAAATCAATGACTCAACAATTCATCTTTATACCAATCTCAATGGAAAGCAAAAACAAATTGACCTCTGTCAAAACTGCTATAAGATTATCAAGACAGATCCTAACAATAGCCTCTTTAAAGGTATTACGGATCTGAACAATCGTGACTTTGATCCCTTTGGTGATTTCTTCAATGACCTAAACAATTTTAGACCTTCTAACAACACTCCACCGACTCCCCCAACCCAATCAGGTGGAGGTTACGGTGGAAATGGCGGTTATGGTTCCCAAAANCGTGGACCTGCTCAAACTCCTCCACCAAGCCAAGAAAAANGCCTGCTGGAAGAATTTGGTATCAACGTAACTGAAATTGCCCGTCGTGGAGATATTGACCCCGTTATTGGCCGCGACGATGAGATTATCCGTGTCATCGAAATTCTCAATCGCAGAACCAAGAATAATCCTGTTCTTATCGGTGAACCTGGTGTCGGAAAAACTGCCGTTGTCGAAGGTCTAGCTCAGAAAATCGTTGATGGCGACGTTCCACATAAACTACAAGGCAAACAGGTCATCCGTCTTGATGTAGTTAGCCTGGTCCAAGGAACAGGTATCCGTGGACAATTTGAAGAACGCATGCAAAAACTCATGGAAGAAATTCGCAAACGTGAGGACATCATTCTCTTTATCGATGAAATCCATGAAATTGTTGGTGCTGGTTCTGCGGGCGATGGCAATATGGATGCAGGAAATATCCTCAAGCCTGCCCTTGCTCGTGGGGAACTGCAACTGGTCGGTGCTACTACCCTCAATGAATACCGTATCATTGAAAAAGATGCTGCCCTAGAGCGTCGCATGCAACCTGTTAAGGTCGATGAACCAACGGTGGAAGAAACAATCACTATCCTCAAAGGTATTCAAAAGAAATACGAAGACTACCACCATGTTCAGTATACTGATGCTGCAATTGAAGCAGCTGCAACTCTGTCCAATCGCTACATCCAAGATCGCTTCTTGCCTGACAAGGCCATTGACCTCCTAGATGAAGCTGGTTCAAAGATGAACTTGACCTTGAATTTTGTGGATCCTAAAGTAATCGATCAGCGCTTGATTGAGGCTGAAAATCTTAAATCTCAAGCTACACGAGAGGAAGATTTTGAGAAGGCCGCCTACTTCCGCGATCAGATTGCCAAGTATAAGGAAATGCAAAAGAAAAAGGTCACAGACCAAGATACTCCTATCATCAGTGAGAAAACCATTGAGCACATTATCGAGCAGAAAACCAATATCCCTGTTGGAGATTTGAAAGAGAAAGAACAATCTCAACTCATCCATCTAGCTGAAGACCTCAAATCTCATGTTATTGGACAAGACGATGCTGTCGATAAGATTGCAAAAGCTATTCGCCGTAATCGTGTCGGTCTCGGTACGCCTAACCGTCCAATTGGAAGCTTCCTCTTCGTCGGACCAACTGGTGTCGGTAAGACAGAACTTTCCAAACAACTAGCCATTGAACTTTTTGGTTCTGCTGACAGTATGATACGCTTTGACATGAGCGAATACATGGAAAAACACAGTGTAGCTAAATTAGTTGGTGCCCCTCCAGGTTATGTTGGCTACGATGAGGCTGGGCAATTAACTGAAAAAGTCCGCCGCAATCCATATTCTCTTATTCTCTTGGATGAAGTAGAGAAAGCCCATCCAGATGTTATGCACATGTTCCTCCAGGTCTTGGACGATGGTCGTTTGACAGATGGGCAGGGACGTACCGTTAGCTTCAAGGACGCCATCATCATCATGACTTCAAATGCAGGTACAGGTAAGGCAGAAGCCAGCGTTGGATTTGGGGCTGCTAGAGAAGGACGTACCAATTCTGTTCTCGGTGAACTCGGTAACTTCTTTAGCCCAGAGTTTATGAACCGTTTTGATGGTATTATCGAATTTAAGTCTCTCAGCAAGGATAACCTCCTTCAGATTGTCGAGCTTATGCTAGCAGACGTTAACAAGCGCCTTTCTAGCAACAACATTCATTTGGATGTAACTGAAAAGGTCAAGGAAAAATTGGTTGACCTCGGTTATGATCCAAAAATGGGAGCACGCCCACTTCGTCGTACTATTCAAGACTATATTGAGGACGCAATCACTGACTACTACCTTGAAAATCCAAGCGAAAAAGACCTAAAGGCAGTTATGACTAGCAAGGGAAACATTCAGATCAAATCTGCCAAAAAAGCTGAAGTTAAAACTTCTGAAACAGAAAAATAAATACTATATAAAAGGAGTAGAAAATGAAATTTTTCTGCTTCTTTTTTACTAAAATAACTGTAATTTCTTGACAGCTTGCCCTTTGTCCATTATGATAATAATAACGATACTAGATAATGAGGAAAATTCAATGGCAAACCCAACTTTCGGAGAAAAAAAAGCGAATACAGACTATGTTGCACGCTATGGAGTGTATGCAGTTATCCCTGACGCTAAACAAAAACAAATAGTCTTAGTTCAAGCTCCTAATGGTGCTTGGTTCTTACCAGGTGGTGAAATTGAAGCAGGTGAAAATCATCAAGAAGCCCTAAAGCGTGAATTGATTGAAGAGCTCGGCTTCACAGCTGAAATTGGTACCTATTACGGACAAGCTGACGAATATTTCTACTCTCGTCATCGTGACACCTACTACTACAATCCTGCCTACCTCTATGAAGCGACTTCTTTCAAAGAAGTGCAAAAACCACTAGAAGACTTTAATCATATTGCCTGGTTCCCTATTGACGAGGCTATTGAAAATCTCAAACGTGGTAGCCATAAATGGGCTATCGAATCTTGGAAAAAACAGCATAAGATTGACTAAATCAAGCTACTTTATTCAAAAAGTGCTATAATAGAATTAGAAAATCGGAGGAAATGTTATGAAGCTTATCAATACGACAAACTCACACTCGCAACTTGTAAAAAGCCAGCTAGAAAGTACAGATGCAACCCTTGTTGAGGTTTATTCTGCAGGGAATACAGATGTTATTTTTACCCAAGCTCCGCTTCACTATGAAATCCTCATCTCAAACAAACACCGCGCTATTCGCGAGCCTGAAATCGAAGCTATTCAAGAATTTTTCTTGAAACGTAAAATTAATAAGGACTCTATTGATGAGGCCAATATCAAAACCCTCTATTCAGAAAAATTAATTGGAATTTCAATTCCGACCAAATAAAATCTTGGAGAGATTTGAAAGCTATTGAACCTTATAGCACAGAGTTGGGTTCTAACTTGCTTTTTAAATCATCTCCATTTTTTTATCTTGAAATCCTATCATTCATGGTTTTATGGCTAACAAAGGAGACAAGTATGGGAGACATGATATATCGAGAGGCAAGACTTGAAGAATACGAAAAAATTGGAAAACTATTAGCCAAGTCTTTTCTTGACTATCCTTTTTTAACGATTTTAAAAGACGATTTGAAGAAACCTGACTCCTATCCTGCTTTTGTAGAAACATTGCAAATTCTGCTTACTAGAGTCTATATTAAAAAAGGAAACTGTTTAATTGCGGAACAAGATGGAGAATTACTAGCAGTCGCCCTTTTGCAACAAAAGGATTTCTGTATACTATCCTATCTACGAAATGGAGGAACAAACATTTTTCGCTACATTCGACCGCAAAATTTCCTTAAATACTTTGACTTTGTAAAACGTTCCAAAAAGCATTTAGAAGAATCTGGAGAGTTTGATTGGTATTTGATGGCTTTAGCTGTCAATATAGAAAGTAAGGGGCAGGGAATAGGCAGTACTTTTCTGACACAAGGAATTGAACCTTATGTCAAATCAAAAGGCTGTAAACACTTGGGTTTCATTACCAGCACAGCAAGAAATGCCTCATTCTACGAAAAAAACGATTATGTCCTACTAGACTTTATGGAGATAGAATACGGTTCAAGATCAATTGGTAACTGGGCATTTTTAAAAACAATGAATAAATAAAAAAGATTTGGTTCTGTGAGAAGCAGAACCAAATCTTTTTTATTATGTTAGAAACGAATCGTCTCACGTGTTTTTTCATATGAAGTGACAAAACGGTTGGTTACACCTGGTTCTGCAACTTCCAAAGCTTGCGAAATCTTATCAAATGAAGCATGGTAATCAAATTCTTTTTCAAAAATTTCTAATGATTCATTAAAGGCTTCTTGAATTCGTTCATCAAATGAGCGGTAACGGTTCGAATACTGTAGCAATTGTTCTGTCAATGTTGCATATTGAACAATATTATAGGTTTCTTCTTCAAGTACTTCCATATTATTTGTTGTAATTTCAAGCATACGGTTCACAGCTTCAATATTGACCTGGGCTTCTTCTAGTTCAGCCATCAACTCTTCAGTATGGTTACTTGCTGTAAAGAACAACTGTAAGAAATTCTGAGGAATACCTGGAAGATTACGTTTTTCCATATATCTCTTAATTGTGTGAAGACGATTAACATAAACATTTGCCTTCTGGCGAGCATTGATATCATCTTTTTCAATCTGAGCAAGACGTTGACTAACCGCAACTTGTTCATCTTCAATTTCCTTCAAAGTCGCTTGTAAGTTTTCCAAACGATCTTCAAGGAATGAATAAGGTTCAGAATGTTCCTCTTGTTCAGAAGTTAATTCCAATACAGATTCTTCCAAAGACTCTAACTCAGCTTGTAATCTATGAACATGACTAACATCCGTTTCAGATAGTAGGTAATTGTTACTCAATCGTTGAATATCTTCCACTAAAACAGCATTACTATCTTTCATGTGTTTCAAATATGTAGGAAGAGTTGCAACTAAGCCTTCTACTACTTTTTGAGCGGAGATTTCTCGTGTAAAGATATCATAGAGTGAATTGATTTCTTCTTGAACTTGAGTATTTTCATACTCAGCATTATCCAACTCTAATTGTTCAATATTTTCGTGGTTTTTCTTCAAAGCTTCATAAAGCAATTGGAAGCGAGATTCAATATCTGTTTCAGCAAAATGATAATTAGCATCTAAAAGCTTACGGTAACCGTCTTCCAAATCTTCCAATTGATCAGGTAGCTCTTTAGATAATGTTTTTACAATCGCTGGCAGGCGGTCAACAATGTGACTCAAAGCCAAGATATGATTTTCAGCATTATCCAAAATCACAGCAGCTTCTACTGGGTCACCTGAAGTGTTTAAAGTAACAAACTGAGAAAACTCTGATTGGATATTTTCCAATTGTTTTTCGATTTCAGATAAACCTTGGCCATATTCTTCAGAATGATCAGCCACTCGGTGTTGTAACTCTTCAAACAAGTCCAAGGTATGAAGAACACGTCCACTATTTTTAGACTCTTGTTTCTCCAAATCTGCTAAAGCATTGCGAATTGCTGCAATATCTTCTTCAATCAAGGTAATTTGACTCTCGATTTGGTCAATTTGATGACTGGCCTTGAAAAAACGGAATGAGTTGTTATAGCCTTCTGCCTCAAAAAGATTATTTTCGATATCGGCAAAAGAGTTAAGAGATAGGTCAACCCATTTTTGGTTCCACTCACGGAAAGTCACTTGACTTTGTCCAATCAAGTGCATATTTTTTACAGCTTCAACTTCATCGTTTACTGGAAGATTGTACAGCTCTTCTTTTTTCTCTTCTAAAATTGCTAATTTACTTTCATTGCGTTTTCGTACGTAGATTGCGATAGCATAGGCAATCACTAAGAAAACTGCAACTGCAATTGCAAGATATATTACTAGACTACCAGACATATTAAACTCCTTTTTTACTTGAAACAATCGTAACGATTATATCATATTTTTTAGACCAAGGGAACTACTTCTCCCGATTTTTTAGACATCAAGTGTACTATAGACGGCATTTTCTTCGATAAATTCACGACGAGGCTCTACTCGATCCCCCATCAACATATCAAAGATTTTATCTGCCTCAGCTGCGTCATCCACAGAAACTCTGGCCATCAAGCGATGCTCGGGATCCATTGTTGTTTCCCATAACTGATGATCGTCCATTTCACCAAGACCTTTATACCTCTGAATAGTTGGTTTGGCACGACCTTCACTGTGGCGGGCTAAGGCTTCTTGGAGTTTAATTTCTTGGTCTGCTCCTGGCTGGATATATTCTTTAATCTCGCTTCCAACCTTAACACCATAGATTGGTGGTTGGGCGATATAAACATAACCAGCTTCTAGAATTGGTTTCATATAACGATAAATCAAGGTTAAAAGAAGGGTACGAATGTGAGCACCATCGACATCGGCATCGGTCATCAAAACGAGTTTTTGGTAACGGGCTTTTGAAACATCAAATTCTGCACCAAATCCTGTTCCCATCGCTGTGAAAAGACTACGAATTTCTTCGTTAGCTAGAATCTTATCCATACTTGCCTTTTCAACGTTCAAAATCTTACCGCGAATTGGAAGGATAGCCTGGAACTCACGGTTACGACCTGATTTGGCTGATCCACCAGCTGAATCTCCTTCGACGATGAAGAGTTCTGTTTCAGCAGGATTGTTAGAAGAACAGTCTGCTAGTTTCCCTGGAAGATTGGAAATTTCCAAACCAGATTTTTTACGAGTGACTTCACGCGCACGCTTGGCAGCCACACGAGCCTTAGCAGCCAGAATTCCTTTTTCTACAATGCGTTTTGCAATTTGAGGATTCTCCATAAGGAAATCAGAAAAGGCATCACTGAAGAGGCGATTGGTAATCTTGACCACTTCGCTATTCCCCAATTTGGTCTTGGTTTGTCCTTCAAACTGTGGATTTGGGTGTTTAACTGAGATAACTGCAGTTAATCCTTCACGAACATCTTCCCCTGTTAGGTTGTCTTCATTGTCTTTCAGTAACTTATTTTTACGAGCATAATCGTTGATAACACGTGTCAAGGCTGTACGGAAACCTTGTTCATGCGTTCCACCTTCATGGGTATGAATATTGTTGGCAAAACTCATGACATTTTCATGGTAACCCGTTGTGTACTGCATGGCTACTTCAACTGTGATATCATCCATCTCACCGTCAGTATAGATTGGTGTATCAAAGATAACATCCTTGTTCTCATTGATATATTCAACGTAGCTAGCAATCCCACCTTCATAGTGGTAATGCTTAGTTTGTTCTAACCCCTCACGCTTATCTGTAATGGAGATTTGAAGACCGCGATTTAGAAAGGCCAACTCTTGAATCCGTTTATTTAATTTATCAAAATCAAAGGTTGTTGTTTCAGTGAAAATTTCTGGATCCGGTGTAAAGTGAACTGTTGTTCCCGTTTTATCCGTATCTCCAACCACCTCAAGGTCTGCGACAACATGACCACGACGGTATTCTTGGTAATGAATTTTACCATTTTTGTGGACATGAACGTCTAATTGAGTAGAAAGGGCGTTAACAACTGAGGACCCCACTCCGTGAAGACCACCTGAGACCTTATATCCGCCACCGCCAAACTTTCCTCCAGCGTGAAGAACCGTAAAGACTGTCTCAACAGCAGGTCGGCCTGTTTTTTCCTGAATATCGACTGGAATCCCACGCCCATCATCGACAACAGTGATGGAATCATCTGGCTCAATAAAGACTTGAATATGACTGGCAAATCCTGCCAAGGCCTCATCGATTGAGTTATCAACGATTTCCCAGACTAGATGGTGAAGACCTTCTTTTGAGGTTGATCCGATATACATTCCTGGACGCATACGAACAGCCTCTAAGCCCTCTAAAACTTGAATTTGGCTGGCATCATAATCTTGTGCCTGCAGATTTTTGATTTCTTCTGTCATCTTATTCCTTTTTCTTACATGTCTAATACTTGTCTTAAATTCACGATACTGGTAAACAAGTGGGTAGCTAGTCCTGCAGCTTGACCTGCTTCAATATCAATAGGACGATCACCAATTACAATACCAGAGCTAATCTGATACTTTTCTCTTAAATAAAGCATGGACTCAGGATTTGGTTTTCTCTGAAAGCCTGAGTTAGAAGTCACCACTTCTGTAAAATAAGCTGCTATAGAGGTTTTTTCTAAAATTTCCAAGACCTGATCATTACGATGAGATACCAAAAAATGACGGCCACCTTGATTCGAGATATCTTTCAATAAATCAGAAACTCCATCAAACAAAATCGGATGTTCTAGCTCTCTGGCTTCATTTTCCTTGTACTTTTCTAAAAAATTCTCTAAGTTGGGAGCGAATGTCTCAATCGCAAAATCAGTAGAAACCTTTAAAGCCTGATAGACACTGTCATGGTCTTCTGTGATGCCATACAATGCCAATGTTTCAACAAATGCAGCTGTTGAAGTTTCGTAATTATCCAGTAAAGTTCCACCTAAATCCCAGATATAATCGTGATATTTCATACCCTTCATTATAGCATTTTTTTATGAAAAAAGCGATGATTTCCCTGAGTTTTCCACATAAAAAACGAGAGTTTGACTCCCGTTTTACTGATTTTTACCAAAGACATCTCGATAGAGCATTCCTGTTCGTAAAGTCTCTGCGTCTCCTCCTAATTGCTCCACCAACTCGTAGGCAAAGGCAAGGGCTGTTGAGGGGCCTCGACTGGTTATCAAATGACCATCTACCACTACTGTTTCCTTTACATATTGACCATCAAAGATTTGCTCTTGAACGCCATCATAGCAAGTGTACTGCTTGTTTTTCAATAGCCCTGCTTGATTGAGGGCAATTGGCGCAGCACAAATGGCTGCTAGTTTTTTTCCTTCTTGCTCGAAGCTTTGCAACTCTTGAATCAAGGCCTGATTATCGCGCAAATGTGCAGAACCAGGCATGCCACCAGGAAGAACAACCATATCATAGTCTGATAAATCACCATCAAAGACACGATCTGCTCTTACTTGGATTGCATGCGAACCAGTCACTTGCTCTTCAAACCCAACCATATCACAAGTGATATTTGCCCGACGCAAAACATCCACAACTGTCAAAGCTTCAATTTCTTCAAAGCCCTGGGCTAACATGACTGCTACTTTAACCATGATTTTCTCCTTATTTGATTTGTTTTAATACAACCTTTTTCCGTTTGAATGGAACTTTTCCGCTCTTTTCTTCAGCTAAATTAGTCTGGTAACTCATAGATAAAAGCAAGCCAATACCAATCAAGTTACTGATAATAGCCGATCCACCTTGAGAAATGAAAGGTAGGGGAATCCCCGTCAAAGGAAGCAAACCTGTCACAGCACCGATATTCTCAAAGATATGGAATAGCAACATCATAATCAAACCTGTGGAAATATAGGTGTAGAACTGGTTATTTGATCTAAGAGTAATCTTCAACATACGGTAAATCAGCATGAGATAAAGGGCGATAACAAGGACAGAGCCAATAAAGCCAAAATCTTCTGCAATGACCGTAAAAATCATATCAGACTCACGAACTGGAATAAGCAGATTCGAAGCATTAAACCCTTGACCAAATAAGCCACCGCTCCCAATGGCAATTTGTCCTTGAGCCTGCTGGTAAGTAGTTGTTTGGGCAAAGTCAAATGGATTAAGCCAAGCCAAGATACGATTGATTTGGTAGGTCGGCATTCCCAGTTGATGGAGAAAAGCCCGACCGTCCTTGCTGATAAAGATGGCTAGAAAACCAGCAATTCCTGTTACAGCAGTCACAAATACTGGGATAATAATTTTCCAAGAAACTCCTGATAGCAAGACGATTCCTGAGAAAATGGCTACAAAAACCAAAGCTGTCCCCAAGTCACTTTGAAGTGCCAAAAGAACTAGGACTGGAATGGTAAAGAGAATCATCCAAAAAATCAGCAAGAAATCCAGCGGAACTGTACGTCTCCATTCCTTATGTTTTTTTGTAAATTGGACAATCACACGAGCCAACATAAGGATATAGGATATCTTCATAAATTCTGATGGTTGGAACAAGGTAATTCCATTTACTGAAATCCAGTTTTTAGCACCCGTGGAGGCAACTAAGCTTGGATTATAAAAGACAATCGGCAAAACCATAAGTCCCAAGCCTAAAATATATAGAAAAGGAGTCACCTTCCAAAGAAATTCTGTATTAAAGAGCATGACGACAAAACCAATCACAAGCCCCAAGGCAATCCAGGCGACCTGCTGCCCTAAAATGGGCAGAATATTATTTGGATAATCATGACTAACGGCTATATAAATAGCCACCACGCCGATAACCAGTAGAAAAAATACTGGCAAGAGCAAACTATAATCGACTCTAGAGTCGAGAGAACGTTTCATATACACTAACCTTATACTTTCATACTATACTATTTATCAAAGTTCATTTAAAAATCTATCAACAGCCTCATCAATTTCGGATCGAGAGACGGTTTTAACAGTCGCTTCTTTTGCTAGAGAAGTCACAATTTGTTTGCCATATCGCTTTCCGACAATTCTCCTATCCAAAATAAGAGTTAAGGAACGTTGGTGTTCGCGTCTCATACTTCTTCCCAAAGCCTGTTTTAAACGAATAATGGCCATTGGCAACTGATAATCATAAAAGGCATTTTTTCCTTCCTGATTCAGTTCCTGATTAATCTTTTTCGTCAAGGGCTCTTGAGGATTTTGAAAAGGAAGTCTTGGTACAACTTGAATCACAAAAGGATGACTTGAAAAATCAACTCCCTCCCAGAAACTTGCTGCACCTAGCAGGATTTGTTGTTCACCTTTTTCAAAGCGTTTCTTCAGTTGATGAACATCCCCATTTTTATACTGGGCCAGATGGCTAACTGGAAGTAAATCCGATACTGCTAGAAGCATATCTTTAGCAGTAAAGAGAACCAAAATCGGTTGTTGGAAAACTTGAACATCCATCAGCAAATCAGCTACCTCTTTGGCGTAGACTTCTAAGGAGGTTTCTGTTACTAGAGGAAAATCTTTGACCAAGACCACTTCTTGATCCTGTTTTTTACAAGCTTCAATCTTAACAAATTTAGCTTCGGGATAGCCTAACAGGTCTGCCAAAGAAACTCTTTGACTAATCTCAAGAGTGGCCGACACTCCCAAGACTTGGCATGAATCAGGCACTAAGGAAGATAGAAGAATACGGCCTGATTTTGTAGAAGAAATCTGAATTTTCTTTTGACTCGTTTCAGTTGCTTCAAGCCAGTAATCACCTTCAGCCGTAAAATAGCGGACCAGTTCCCCAAAGCCTTCTACCTCTAATTCTGAAAAATACTGATGGAGATTGGCAAGAGAATCTAAGATATTTTTCCTAGATTTGCCAGACTGAAATTGTTCTATCAAGTAGAAGCACTCAAAGCGAATACTTTCTAGTATTCGTTGCTGAACCTTATTTTGCTCCTCCAGTAAAGCCTTATCAAGCAAATCGATAATAGACTGGATATCGTAGGTCTCTTGAAGCAGATTTTCTAGGGCCAACAAAACTTTTTGGACTTCATCAATAATCAATAAACGATCACTGACAAATTCAGGATTATCTTCAAGTCTGGTTACAAGATAGGCATGATTGGTCACTAAAAGCTTGCAAGTCTCTGCCCTTTCCTGACTACGTTTCCAGAAATCTTCCGTCACAAATAAGCTTTGAGATGATAAATTCCCGTCATGACGAAGATCTGTTAGAAAATGTTGGTAACGGTAGAGTTGACCAATTTCATCAAAATCTCCTGTCTCTGTCTCAGTCAGCCAGACCAAGAGTTGCATTTTAAAGCGTCTAAATAAGCGATTTTCATCATTTTCCTGCAAGGAACGATAAAAGGCATCCAACTTCAGATAATTGTGTGGTCCCTTTAAACTATGAATATCTATATGGAACACATCCTTGAGACGTTTACCTTCTTCTTCCATGATTTGATTTTGAAGAATCTTTGTCGGAACACTAAGAACAATTTGACGCTCTTTGTCTTGAGATAAAGCGGGTAAGAGATAGCCATAGGTTTTCCCAATCCCTGTAGGTGCTTGAATCAGAGAGACAGGCTCATCTTTCAATAGCAAGCCAACCTCTTTAGCAAAACTTTCTTGTCGTTCCCTCACTTCAAGGTTCAACAAAGAAATATTTTTAGAAAAATCTTGGGATAGTTTTCGTGGCTCCAGGGGAGCTCCAGTTTTCTTGAAATACAGTCCTTGAACTTCGACCAAGTCTGAAGAACTCAGGATAGATTGGCTGCGATAAATTTCTTCAATAACCAGGTAAGACTCGTATAAGAGAGCATCAGCCATTTCCAGCAAGCGTTCCAAGAGACCTTTAGGAAGCTGGGCCATCTTTTCTCGTAAAAAAAGAAGTAATTCCGCTGTAGCTTGGGCATCTGAAAGGGCTGTGTGAGCGTGCTTAAGAGGAATTCCTAATTCTCGACACAATATCGGCAAGCTATATTTTTCCAGTTCAGGGAAAAAGACCTGAGCCAATTCGACCGTGTCAACACGAGGATTTCTTAGTTCATAGCCTTCAAAAAATAAATTTTCCGCCAAGAGATTAGCATCAAACTGAACATTATGGGCTACAAAAATCCCATCCTCCACCAAGTCAAAAATTTTTCTGGCAACTTGCGAAAAATCAGGTGCTTGCGCCAGACGTTGGTCTGTCAATCCTGTCAGTTCTTTGATATGAGCATCCAAGGGTTCATGTGGATTGACATCCGTCGTATAGTGATCGACGATTTTTCCGTCCTCAATCACGACAATTCCCACTTGGATAATTTTAGCCTTACTACCTGTGCTAGTTGCCTCTAAATCAACCACAACATAGCGATTACCAATCGTTTTCATTATAAAAAATTATACCAAAAAAAGGGCCATTTGACACCTGCAAACATAGGATAATTTTCAAACTCAAGAAGGTTACTTGTATTAAAAATCCCAGCAAACAGAGCATCCTAGCCTACTTATTTTTTGAAAATATTGGAGAATAAGAAAAATTGAGAGAAGAAATGTTTGCATCTTCCCTCTCTCAACGAATCATTTACTTTATTTAACCATGTCAGGATCGTAGTCATAAAATCCTGTATCAAGGAAACGGTTTTTAGGGTGTAACTTGCGCACTTCTTCATCTAGCAAGAAGGCTTGGTCATGGCTAAAGTTACCCTCTTGAATCAAGCTACGTGCCTGGATAAAGAGTTTTGCAATCTCAACAAAGTTCTGACCAGGTGTATAGAGACCTTCTAATTTCCAGTGAGTAAAACCATGCTCTACCAATTCTGTCAATTTTGTCATCAAATCAAGGTCATTGTTGGCAAAAATGTGGGTTCCATGATTGTCTTCAAAAATGGAATAGTGACTCTCTGGGTCACTTGGCTCAGCCAAGAAGAGGTCACGCTTGCGCGTCTTTTCATCATCGATGTGCGTAAAGTTATAGTAATTTTGCAAAAGCGGACGTTTAGAATGATGAATAACACTAGCACCATACACCAACACTTCAGCAGGAATTTCCAAAATCTCTGGCATTTTGAAAAGTTCAGCTGATGGAATTTCACGCGCCAAAACAGCCTCAGATGCGCCAGCCTTTTGTCCCCAGAAGTTAATCTGACGACTGCTTGTTACCATGGTTGAAGCATCGTAGATGGTCTTAAATGAATAACCATCGCGATTGACTACGTAAAAGACACCTGCATCCCCAATCGTAATGTAGTCTGTCTTGATTTCTTCCAAGAAATCGAGGAAGGGCTTGATACGATCCATCATATCTTGGTGCATGAGGGCATTGACTGCAACGATCAATTCCTTACCAGTATCATGAACCAAATTAGCGATTTCACGCAATTCGTCATAACTAAAGGTCGTTGGCAGACGAAGACCAAAATCTTTCTCACCGACATAGATACGGTCTACGCCAGCTTCGAGCAGTTGTTTAACTTGTTCAATACTTTCAGCAGTTGCTGTAATGATAATCTTTTCCATAAGGAAAATTATACCATATTTCTGGAAAATCAGCCATTCTTTAAAAATGAAAAGGGACTTTATTCTTATTGTAACCTTTCTGTAATAATTCTCTGCTGAAAAAATGATAAAATAGGTATGTACTGTTAAGGAGAGAATAATGCCCGTAAGAAAATTACAATCCTATGAGGTAGACAATCAAGAAGAATTAAGCCAGCAGGTTCCTCGCTATCAAGATTATACACCTGAAGCACAATCTGATGCCAATCTCAAGGAAATCCTATTTTTTGTTAATATCGCTGTTTTTTGTATCTGTATTGCCATCTTTAGTTTTATCTTTTTAGCATTAAAATTATCACCTGCTCTTGCCTTTGCCGCAGCAATCGGATCCAGCTTACTTGTTTTAAAAATTCAACGGTTTATTATCAAACGAAAACGTAGAAGATAAATCCAAAATATCGCCCCGTCTGGAGCGATATTTTTATTTTTTCTTTTTAGATGGTGTGTGGATTGCAATCTTCACTTCAAAGATTGTTCCCTTTGGTTTATTATCTTTAACAGTAATGGTTCCTTTTAGGGCATCTACAATTTGCTTGGCTAGAGATAATCCTAAACCAAAACCACCTTTTTGACGAGTTCTAGCCTTGTCCACTCGATAAAAGCGGTCAAATATTTTCTTCTTATCTTCTGCGGAAATACCGACTCCATTGTCGGAAACTAGCAAATAAAGATTACGATCAGTCGCTGAAATCATAAAATCAATTTCACCATCCTCCTCAGTATATTTGATAGCATTATCAAACAGGATGGTCATCAATTGTTTCAAAAGAAGCTGATCTGTGACAATCGTTCTATGAATGCGATTTTCAAAACGGAAGACACGGTCATTTTCAGAAGCAATCATCTCATAGTTTGTGAAAGTCGTGTTAAAAAAGCTAGTTGGAACTTCTGCAAGTTCTGGCTTAATTCCATCATCTCGTCGAGCTAAGTTCAGCAAGTTTGTCGTCAAAAAACGCATATTTCGGACTTCTTCCAAACTCGATGCAATGCTTTCGCTCACATCCATAATGGTAGCTTCTGGCTTACGAAAAAGGGTCTCTAAACGATTTTGCAGAACTGCAAGTGGAGTTCGTAACTCATGACTGGCATTTTCCACAAAAGACTGCTGCTTCTGCATACTCTCAAGCAGAGGTCGGACACTGACTCGAGCTAGATAGAGACTGGCAATCAAAGACAAAATCCAAAAACTAGCCATCACGACCACAATCAGTTGCTCATGCTTTTGACTGGCTTGCTCCAACTGACTGGTATTAATCAAGACAGCCGCATACTTGATATTGGTTGAAACCGAACTGATATTGGTTTCCATCAAAATCATGCGATAGATTTCTTCCTGTCCATAGCTATTAAAAACCTGAATTTGATAGATATGGCCTAGTTCTTTCTTCTCTAGCTTAATCTTATCCAATCCCAAAAATCGATTTCCAGAAAGGAGCTGGGTAAAATTCTTATCAAAAAGAATAACCTCCGTATTGGAACTGACATTGGGTTTTATCTCAGTCTTGCTAGTATCTGTAGCAGCATTCTCTAAATCTTTAATCTCTTCTGTCGCCCTATTTACCGCAAGCTGAATAACTGCCTGAGGATTGTTACTCAAGCCATGGAGCGTATCATCCACCGAAGTATAGAGACTCGAATGCATGACCTGCAAAATAATCAGAGTCATGGTAGAGAAAATCAGGGTGAAGACACCGAAGTTGCGGATAAAGTAACTAAAGTCATCCGCATACCATGTTTTTTTTAGTTTACTGAACATCTTTTAAAATATACCCAACACTACGCAAGGTTTGCAAATTCTCTGCAAAAGTGGTTCCTTTTAATTTCTTACGAACTTTTGAAACATAGACTTCGACAACAGAAATCGTTGTATCACTATCAAATCCCCATAGACGATCAAAAATCTGAGTCTTCGGCAAAATAACATTTTGATTTTGAAGGAAATAAACTAGTAAATCGAACTCTTTCCCCAGCAATTCGACGGGAGTATCTTCAACCTTAACGGTATTTGTAGACAGATTAACCACAATATTTCCATAAGTCAAGGTGTTTTCATTAAACTTACCTGAACGTTTGAGAAGGGCTTGAATCCGCATTTTGAGTTCTTCTAGGTAAAAAGGTTTGGTCAGATAATCATCCGCTCCTAGTTCAAATCCATGTCCCTTGTCATCCAAACTTTCCTTAGCAGTCATAATCAGAACTGGGGTCGTAATTCCCTTTTCACGCAATTCTTTCAAGACTTGGAAACCATTTTTTTCTGGCAACATCAAATCGAGCAAAATCAAGTCATAGACGCCACTCTCAGCTTCGTAGAGACCTTCTTCTCCATCAAATACCTGCATGACATCCGCAAAATCGTCTAAAAAGTCAAATACTGAATTTGACAGGCCTAGGTCATCCTCAACTAATAAGATTTTTATCATGAGAAACTCCTCCTTATTAAGACCATTATACCAAATTTGCCTTAAAAAAAACTCAACTCTCTGCATTTTACATGAGATAGCTGAGTTTTATTTTGATTATTTAGTTCCGTATTGAAGAACAACTGCTTCCACTGCAGCTTTTTCGCGGTTAATCAAGTCAACACGCGCTGCAATTTCCTTGATTCCCATGCCGATATTACGGCTAAGAGCAAGATCAGAAAGTTGTGGCTCAAAGAACTCCTTGTATTCCGCCAAGCGTTGTTCTGTCTTAAATACATGAGCAGGAAGGATAACAAAGCTATCAAAGCTCATATCTCCTCCAAGGGCTGCCTTAATCCAAGCCCAGTTTTCACGCGCCCAAGACCATGCTGTTTCCTGAGTTGCTTGATGGCTTAAGAACTGGAAGTACCAAGCAGACAAGTCTTGTGGTTTGACCACAAATTTGTCCTTCCAAGAAGCAATCAAGTTTTGGATATTATCCGCATCTGTACTGTATGCAAGAGCAGCTGCCAACTGGCGTTTAAAGACAGCATCTGTTGCGTGAGTGTAAGTATCAAGATAAAGTGCTAACAAGTCTTTAGTCTCATGATGTTTCATCTCATTGATCAGAACTTGTGAGCGAATAGCTGCTGGAAGTCCTGCAAGATTCTCCTTGTGAGCCGCGAAGATTTGGCTAGCGACTTGACTAGCTTCTGCATCATTTGAGCGAATCATCATAGAAACAGCCAACTGACGAACCAACTCATCCTCATCTGATTCGCCATCTTTAGCTTCAAAACCAAGACGGTCATAGTTGTGACGAGCCAATTTAGCAACCAAGGCTTTGAAGGCTCTTTCAGCTTCTGTTCCTTCATCTATAAAGCGCTCAAGAGCAGATATTACTTGAGAAACAGCTGAAACGACAAGGTAAGATTCTTCTTTAGCGAGTTTATCAAGTACTGGAAGCAAGTCTGCATAAGAAATGTGCCCTGCTTCAGCAAGCAAGCGACGTTCTTGGACGATTTGCAGTTTACTTGTATTATCAAGCTCAACTAGGTCAGCAAGAATAGCATCTAGCAAGTCTCCTTGATAGTCTGTAATGTAGTGAGCTGTATTTTCAGTATTGAGACGAAGAGCTCCTTCATTTTCAGCAAGAAGGGCTGCGTAGCCAGGGATTTCGATGCTTTCAGTTTCGAGTGTATCAGGCAAGCCTTTCCAGTTGCTGTTTAGTGGCACAACCCAGAGACGGTTCTTGTCTTCGTGCTCACCGATGAAGAATTGTTTTTGTGAGATCTTCAAGACATCATTTTCAACTTTGACAGTGAGAACTGGATAACCAGGTTGTTCCAACCAGGAATCCATAAAGGCTGCGACATCACGTCCAGACGCTTGACCAAGAGCATCCCAAAGGTCACGACCAATTGTATTGCTGTATTGGTGTTTTTCAAAGTAGGCATGCAAACCTTTGGCAAAATCGGTATCACCTAGCCAACGACGAAGCATGTGCATAAGACGGCTTCCTTTGGCATAGACGATAGCACCATCAAAGAGCGTATTGATTTCATCTGGGTGTTTGACTTCAACGTGAACAGACTGAACACCATCAGTCGCATCACGTTTCAAGGCAGACGGAACACCACCTGTTTGGAAATCTTCAAAGATATTCCAGCTTGGCTCGATGGCATCCACACAGACGTATTCCATCATGTTAGCAAAGCTTTCATTGAGCCATAGGTCATCCCACCATTTCATAGTAACGAGGTTCCCAAACCATTGGTGAGCCAACTCATGTGCCACAACAAGAGCAACTTGTTGACGGCTAGCAAAAGTTGAGTTCTCATCAACAACTAAGTAAACTTCACGGTAGGTTACAAGACCCCAGTTTTCCATAGCACCTGCTGAGAAGTCAGGAAGAGCGATGTGAAGAGATTGAGGGATTGGATACTTAACTCCGTAATAATCTTCGTAAAACTCGATAGAGCGAACAGCGATGTCCAGTGAGAAATCAAGGTTAGATAGTGGGTGAGCTTTGGTTGAGTAAACACCAACGAGGGTACCGTTTTTAGTTTTAGCCGTCACACCTTGCAAATCACCAGCAACAAAGGCTAACAAGTAAGAAGACATGCGAGGTGTTGTCTCAAACTTCCAGATACCTGTTTCCTTACGGTTTTCAACATCAATCTCAGGCATGTTTGACAAGGCCAATTCACCTTCTGCTTGGTCAAAACGTAGAGAGAGGTCAAAAGTTGCTTTGGCTTCTGGCTCATCCACACATGGGAAGGCTTCACGCGCAAAATGGCTCTCAAATTGAGTAGACAAGACTTCCTTCTTGACTCCATCAACTGTGTAATAAGAAGGGTAAATCCCTGTCATGTTGTCTGTGATTTTTCCTGAGAAAGCAATAACAACTTCAACTTGACCAGCTTCCGCAAGTTCAATATGAAGGGCTTCATTGTCATGGTCAACTGTAAATGGACGAGCTTGACCTGCAACTTCTACAGAAGCGATTTCCAAATCTTTTTGGTGAAGGGAAATACGGTCACTCTGTGCTTGACCACTAATAGTCACCTTTCCTGAAAAAGTCTTGGTCTCACGACTCAAGTCTAAAAATAAATCATAATGTTCAGGAACAAATTGCTTAATAAAATGTTCAACTGCTTGCATAGTTTTCTCCTATCTAAGTTTAAGAGCTAGAGCTCTTCTTCAAACAAACTTATTATATCATGTTTTGCTTAAGAAAAAAGGATTGGACGGTCATTTCCAAAACTTTCTTCCTTCTGCAGTCTAAAGTGGGTAGACCTTGATAAATTCTTCTAAAACAACCTTGCTGTCAGGTGTAAAAGTTAGTCCAGCCTCTCTCATCCACTCTGTGAAAAAGTCTTCATGAACCTGGCGCCAATAGGCTAAAGATTTGTCTCCCTCACCTTCCTTAAAAGCATGATCAGCAGAAACTTGATGAAAGGGCTGAACGGAAACCTTTGTAATTTCGACAATGCAGACAGCCTGATTTTGACTATCTAAAATGACATCGAAGGTCCCTTTTTGTGGAAGAGGTTCGTCTTCTAGTGCGTAGAGATCATAGGCTGAGGCGGTTGCTGTCTTCTCGCCTCTTAGTACCAAATCTGCCAAGAGATCTGCTTCCACTCCAAAAGCCCAGGCATCTATCTCATCTCCAATTGAGGGATTGATTTGCTTGTAGGCATTCCACATTTCTTGCGGTGTCATAGGTTGCTCCTTTGTAATTTTTTACTCACTTCTTTTACACGTTTGAGGTGGTCTGGATGGTCAATCTCTAAATCAAAAATCTCTGGAATAGAACTATAGTGGATAATGCACTTGATACCCATCTGATTCATTTTTTGTATGAAAGAAACATTCAGATAACCTGCCACAGCAAAGTCAGTCTTCTTCATCCTTGCTTTATCCTGCATCTGTTTCAGCATATCTAACATAATGGGACTTTCCATATCATGCCATTGACTATTTCTCACAGTCGCAAAAACAAAGGAAGTCAAATCATTCATTCCAACTATAATCTTTGAAATACCCGTTTCCAGTATTCTGTCCAAGTCAAAATAAGCTGACGGCAATTCAATCATTGTGCCGATTTTCCCAGTAAAACCATGCTCACGCAATACTGTAATAGCTTGCTTTAATTGGTCGGCATCATTAACAAAAGGAAAGATAACAGATAGATTGGGATTGTTTTGATAAACTTCTGTAACGACATTTGCCTCAGCCTGAAATTCATCCAAACACGCCAGTAAACGCCTAGTTCCTCTATAACCAAACAAGGGATGATTTTCATCAAAATACTCTTTAGTTCCCTCTAAACAATTGGCTTCTGTATTCGTTAATTCAGTAAAACGATACCAAACTTCTTGATCTGAGTACAGGGAGCAGATAGTCTCTAGATAATCTTTTACAAATTGCTGACAACTTGCTAATATGATGTTTTGATTAAGCTCTCTCAACAAATATTCCCCACGAATCATGCCGACGTGGTGCAATAGTTGAGGATAAATTTTTTCAAGAATTTTTTCGCCACTAAGGGCAAGTTGATTTCTCATCATTCACCTCGTCTTAAAAGATACAATATCATATATCATTATATGAAGCTTTGCTCTAGTTCAAAAGCTTCATAAGGTTCAACTAACTCATATCCTAAAAATTCTGCTACTTTTTTGGAAGCCTCGTTATGAGCATCCCAAAGTGGAAACATATCTCTATTTAAACTCTCTAGAATCATTGCAGCACCAAGCTTTTTAGCAAATCCATTTCCTTGTTCGTTTGGTCTAGTTGCAACTTCCACTTCAACTGCTCCACGGTAAACTAACCCTGAGGAAATCCCAGCAATCAGTTCATTATTTTTAAGAATCACAAAGCCAAATCCACCTTTTAAAACAAAATCCTGATAGGACTCAAAATCCCCCTGTAAATCTTGTGACCATTCTTCCTCAGAAAAACTGTCATAAATATGATTATCAATAGGCACAATATTGTAACCTTCCTCTATATGAGTAACTAGATTATTTAAAAATTCAACTTGAAAATTTGCCTTATCTTTAAAAGAATAGCGAGTAAAAGAATTTAGCCCCACTTTCCGATGCAGAAAATCTTGCCAATTGGTATTTTCTGAAATAATAATCTTATAATCTAAACCATATTTCCTAACAAAATCTTCCCAAAATCTGGAATCCAACTCCCCTGCTAGGTATAGAAAATTCCCAACGTCATAAAAGCTTGTTGTCCTATCACTGTTTCGGTAGACAGTTCCGATTTGAGATTTAAGACCATAGAGAACCATATTTTTCTTCCATGTTTTAAATAGTTCCATTATTCCCCTACTTCACCTTCCAATTCATTTACAAGGTCTTGTCCAATTCTGGAAATCCTAATAATTCAGACTTAACCTTCAAGACCAATGGCGATGCATTTTCTTCTGTTATCTCTTGAATATCCATCCAACTCCTCCTACTTCAAAGACCAGCCACCATCTATTGTCAGAATTTGACCCTGCATGGCAGAGGCCTTTCCACTGGCCAAAAAGAGACTGACTTCTGCCACTTCTTCTGGCTCAATCCAGCGCTTGATTGGTGTTTCACTCGCCACCCAGTCTGCTAAGCCACCTGGTTCAAAGTCGGCAGCAGTCATACCCGTCTTGACTGCTCCTGGAGCAATTCCAAAGACCTGAATTCCAGCTTCAGCATAGTCTAGAGACAACTGCTTGGTAAATCCAGCCAAAGCATGCTTAGAGGAAGTATAGGCATGACCACCACCGCCTGCTAGGCTAGAAGCGATAGAACACATATTGATAATGATCCCCTTTTTATTTTCCAACATTTGAGTCAAATAGTAGCGAGTCAACTCAACAGGAGTCACATAGTTGATTTCAAAAATTTCTTGAATTTCCTGCGCTGATTGTTCCAATAGGGGTTTATAAGCATCCAACACTCCAGCAGTATTGCACAAAACATCCACCTGAGGACACCAGTCAAAAATAGGCTCTAAATCCAAGGTCAAATCTCTCTGTAAAAAGTGGAAATCACCCTGTAAGAGTGGATTTTCACCTTGGTCAACTCCATAAACTTGATAGCCATTCTCTAAAAAGAGGCGAGCTTGAGCTAGACCGATCCCTGAACTCACTCCCGTAATCAATACGCGTCTAGTCATGCACTTCTACCCAATCTGTCGCCAAAACATCACAAGGTGTCGGGCTCCACATGGAAAAACCTTCTCCTTCTCCAGACACGTTGATTAGGAAATAGGGCGTCACTTCAAGTGCAACCCCATTTTGCTCGATAGTGTCAAAAAGTTGGACATAGTTTTCAGCACCTCCCCAACCAGTTCGTACATATTTTTTCTTATCCTTTAACCCAGGTAGGATCTCTTCAAATGTCATGTTTTTCTCCTTTAATATCAATAATTCTCCCCTTCATTATAACAAAAAAACCGCTTTGAAACGGCTTTTTTGACTGTGATTTATTTAAATCCTGCTTCTACTTACGGCAAATTATTCCCTGCTGCAAGATAAATTTCATACCATTCTTTTCTTGTTAAGCTAAAGTTTGCCGCTTGGCTAACTTCTCTCAAGTGCTTAGGATTTGTTGTACCTACGACTGCCTGCATTTTTGCTGGATAACGCAATATCCAAGAAATGGCAATAGTTGAAGAGGTTACTCCATATTTAGTAGCTAAACGATCAAGTACTTGATTTAAAGCTTGAAATTTCTCATTTCCAACAAAATTCCCTTTAAAATACCCAAATTGTAAGACAGACCATGCTTGAATGACCACATCGTGTAATTTGCAATATTCAAAAATGCTGCCATCTCGCATAGCTGCTTGACTATCTTCCATATTAACATGAAAACCTGATTCGAATCCTGGTGTAAAAGCCGCACTCAATTGTAGCTGATTAACAGCTAACGGCTGCTTGACATCTTTTTTAAGCAACTCCATCATCATAGGATTTTGATTAGAAACTCCAAAATCTCGAACCTTACCTTGATTGTAAAGAAGATCAAAGGCTTCTGCTACTTGATCAGATTCCATCAAAGCATCTGGTCGATGAAGAAGCAAGCTATCTAGATGATCAATCTTCAATCTTTGCAAAATTCCGTCTACAGATTTTATAATATAGTCCTTAGAAAAATCAAAATAGGTAAATTCTTCAATGCGAATGCCACATTTGGACTGAATCCACATCTCTTCTCTTAAATCTGGACGATTTTTTAGGACAAGACCTAACAGTTCTTCACAACGACCACGACCATAAATATCAGCCAAGTCAAAAGCATTGATTCCAACAGACAGTGCTGTTTCTACAAGCTCTTCCACTTCTTTTACAGACTTATCTTTTATTCTCATCATTCCGAGAACAATTTCTGATAATTCTTTGTCATCTTGACCAAAAGTTATGTATCTCATCAAATTTTTCTCCTTTAATTTCTAACATTCTTCCCTTCATTATAACAAAAAACCGCTTTGCAACGGCTTTTTGACTATATTTCACTCCATGTTATCTTCTTAAACCCACGGAAAAAGAGAAAGATACCAATAAAGAGAACAGCTAAAGGAATAATCTTTGTAAGAAAAACATTTGAAATTCCCATCCACTCATAGTAACGAAGCAGAGAGCCTACAACAAGATGGGCAACAATCATACTAACAAATGGACGAAAAATCGGTTCTTTCCAATTCCAAATACTGATGACTAGGGAAATCGTAAAGACAGACAAACTATCCCCGGGAGCAGGAAGATAAAATGCTCCTTCTTGTACAAAACTTCCTATTCCTACATATCCCAGAACAACTAGCAGAACAAGAATCCCAACGACAATGTAAGTGCCAATTTTCATTTTAGGAGAATCTTGAACTAAACACCATCGTAAGATTGTAGCCACAAGTCCAAATCCAATCAGAAAAAGAAGTAGTTGCCCTAAAAACGTGAGCAAATTAACTGTTAAGAGAGGGCCTTTCGAAAAATCGCTTAGTAGTTGATAATAACGTAATACCGCTAGGACAAGAATTGGCGTCAAAAGGGACTCTTTGATAGAACTGCGAGGGGCTTCCTTGAGCATCTCTCTCATTAATTTTTTAGGATTCTTACCTAGATACTCCTCTGCACTCATGCCATCTCGTTCTGCTTCTGTGAAATCTAACATCATCAAATAAATCTGCTCTCTGAGATAGTCCTCATCATAGAGAAATCCAGCAAGATTAAAACTATCCCAGAGCTCCTCAAAATACTTTTGATTCTCCTCAGAAAACTGATGCAACAAAGCGCTTGTTTCTTCATAATACTTCATTTTCGTCATGGTTTACCCTCCATTCTTAATTCCTTCTACTTTTTGACTCAAATCGTCCCATTGTTGCCAAAAGACCGAGACACGCTCTTCTCCTTCTTTGGTTAACGAAAAATACTTCCGATCTGGACCATCTGGCGACTGGCGCATATCGCCTCTTATCCATTGATTTTTTTCTAACTTTTGTAACAAAGGATAAATAGTTCCTGGAACGATAGTGTCAAATCCAGCCTCTCGCAAAGTCTGAACCAACTCATAACCATATCGCTCTTTTTGACCAATCATATCCAAGACACAACCTTCAAGAACACCTTTTAATAGTTGAGTTTCCTTCATCCCTTCCCCCTTCTATCTATTTTGTAATACCTACTAGTAGCTTCATCTATAGTATACTACTTTCATACTAGTTTGTAAAGCATAATAGTTAATACTCTTCGAAAATCTCTTCAAACCACGTCAGCGTCGCCTTGCCGTATGTATGGTTACTGACTTGGTCAGTTCTATCTACAATCTTAAAGCAGTGTCTTGAGCAACTTGCGGCTAGTTTCCTAGTTTGCTCTTTGATTTTCATTGAGTGTAAATAAAAAACAGAACTAGCATGAACTAGTCCTGTCTATTGTTACCCAATTACACTTCCGTTTGGTACAGCTGGATCAACTGTGAGAAGGGTTAATTTTCCATCATGTTCAGCTGATAGGATCATCCCTTGGCTGACATATTTCTTCATCATTTTACGAGGTTTGAGGTTAGCAACGATTTGAACTTTCTTGCCGACCAATTCTTGTTCGTTTGGATAGTATTTTGCAATTCCTGAGAGGATTTGACGATCTTCACCATCACCAGCATCCAAGCGGAATTGAAGCAACTTATCTGAACCTTCTACTTTAGACACTTCTTTGACTTCTGCGACACGGATTTCAACCTTGTCAAAGTCTTCAAACTTGATTTCTTCCTTGTTTAGTTTGAGCTCAACTTCGTCTGGGTTCCACTCTTTTTCGACTACTGGTTTGTTGCCTTCCATTTGTTCCTTGATATAGGCGATTTCTTCTTCCATATCCAGACGTGGGAAGATTGGTGTTCCTTTGGCAACTACAGTTACACCTGCAGGGAAGTCAGCCAAGCTCAAGTTCTCAAGGCTAGCAACTTCTGCTAAACCAAGTTGAGTCAAAACTGCACGACTGGTTTCCATCATAAACGGTTCAATCAAGTGAGCTACAACACGAAGGCTGGCTGCCAAGTGACTCATAACACTTGCTAATTGGTCACGAAGAGCTTCATCCTTGGCCAAGACCCATGGAGCTGTCTCGTCGATGTATTTATTCGTACGTGAAATAAGAGTCCAGACTGCTTCAAGTGCACGTGGGTAGTCAACTGCTTCCATGTGTGTATGGTAGTCTGCGATTGATTGTTCTGCAACCTCAGCAAGAGCATGATCAAACTCTGTCACGCCCTCTACATAGGCTGGAATTTGTCCATCAAAGTACTTGTTAATCATAGAAACAGTACGGTTGAGGAGGTTTCCAAGGTCATTAGCCAATTCATAATTGATACGGCCAACATAGTCTTCCGGAGTAAAGGTTCCGTCTGAACCAACTGGAAGGCTACGCATGAGGTAGTAACGAAGTGGATCTAGTCCATAACGCTCTACCAACATTTCAGGATAGACAACATTCCCTTTAGACTTAGACATCTTACCGTCTTTCATGACAAACCAACCATGACCAATCAAACGTTCTGGCAATTTGATATCCAACATCATAAGAAGGATTGGCCAGTAGATTGAGTGAAAACGAAGGATGTCTTTTCCAACCATATGGAAGACTGTTCCGTTCCAGAACTTGTCAAAGTTAGCGTGTTCGTCTTGACCGTAGCCAAGAGCTGTCACATAGTTGAGTAGAGCATCAAACCAAACATAGACAACGTGTTTTGGATTTGATGGGACTGGTACTCCCCATGTAAAGGTTGTACGAGATACCGCCAAATCCTCCAAACCTGGCTCGATGAAGTTGCGCAGCATTTCATTCAGACGACCATCTGGAGTGATAAATTCAGGATGGGACTTGAAAAATTCGACCAAACGATCTTGGTATTTGCTGAGGCGAAGGAAGTATGATTCTTCAGATACCCATTCCACTTCGTGACCTGATGGAGCGATTCCACCAGTCACATTTCCAGCTTCATCACGGAATACTTCCGCAAGCTGGCTTTCTGTAAAGAATTCCTCATCAGAAACCGAATACCAACCAGAGTATTCACCCAAGTAAATATCATCTTGAGCAAGCAAGCGCTCAAAGACCTGTGCGACAACTTTTTCATGGTAGTCATCAGTTGTACGGATGAATTTATCGTATGAGATATCGAGTAATTGCCAGAGTTCTTTGACTCCAACTGCCATCCCATCAACATAGGCTTGAGGGGTGATTCCAGCTTCTTCTGCTTTTTGTTGAATCTTTTGACCATGCTCATCAAGACCTGTCAAATAAAAGACATCGTAGCCCATCAGGCGTTTGTAACGTGCTAGGACATCACAGGCGATGGTTGTGTAGGCAGATCCGATATGAAGTTTACCAGATGGATAGTAAATCGGTGTTGTAATATAAAAATTCTTTTCAGACATAATTTTTCCTTTCCAGGCAAATGAAACCTGTTTTTCTAACACTTCATTATATCACATTTTTAAGGATTTTCGATAGGGAAATCTATATAAAAACAAGATAGACGAGTGTCCATCTTGTTGATTTTATTCATAACGAAGGGCTTCGATTGGATCAAGTTTCGATGCCTTGTTGGCTGGCAAGACTCCAAAAATCATACCCACGCTAGCCGAAACTGCAAGACTAAATAGGGCAACCGGGATTGACACTCCTACTTCTATACCCGCAATCAAACCTTGCAGTAACAAACCTGCTAAGGCAGTTAAACCACTTGCAATTGTCAAACCAATTAATCCACCTAACAAGGTCAAAATCATGGATTCAATCAAAAACTGGATTAAAATATTGGCACGAGTTGCACCCAAAGCCTTACGGAGACCAATCTCACGGGTACGCTCCGTCACCGAAACCAGCATGATATTCATAACACCAGTCCCTCCAACAAAGAGGGAAATCCCTGCAATGGCACTAATAATCGTAGTTATAAAGCCGAACGTTTGTTGAATTTCGTTGAAGGCTTCTGTTGCATCTGCTACCTGATACTCCCCTTGTTGGAGACCTGAAATCTCGGTCATTCTTCTTGCCAACTCTGGCCCCAAAGTTTGGCTCAAGCTGGTATCGTTAACACGAAAGACAATATTTGAAATCTCGTCTGTGTTAAAATTGACCGCAAGAGAAATATTAGTCGTAATTGGTAGTCCTCCGACTCCAAAGGTTTTTACAGCCTTAGCTTCTTTACTTTCATAGACACCAATAACACGGTAGCTGATTTCATTTACTTCAACAATCTGATTGAGTGCATCTTTTGCTGAACCAAAAAGGCTCTTGGCTAGTTCATCATCTAGGACAATCACACTTGCAAAATCTTTATAATCTTGCTCTCTAAGACCACGACCTTCAATGATTTCATTTTCGACCGCATCCATATAAGTGACATTTCCACCTGTCATGTTAGCGTGTTCGACTTTTTTATCCTTATAGGTTAAGGTAACATTCATCGAGTTGGTTACATAGTAATTATCCACTCCCTTCATTTTAGCTGCCTCCTTGACCCAAGATTCTTGCGGTTTTGGTGGTTCCACAGGAACTTCCTCTTCTTTTCCAGAAACCGTAAAAGCTGATTGTTTCTGAGTAAAAGATCCATCTTTACTTTTTTTAGAAGAGAAAAAGACACTGATATTTTTCTGAGATTTGGTCATGTTTTTATTGAGTTGTCGAGACATGGAATCCCCCAGAGCCATAATTACAACAACTGAGGAAACACCGATAACAATCCCAATCATAGTGAGAAAAGAGCGCATCTTGTGGGCCATGATAGATGAAAAGGCAAATTTCAGATTCTGCATCTTAGTTTTCCTCCTTTTCTAACTGAGCACTATCAGATGAAATGACTCCATCTCGAATGACAATCTGACGTTTGGCATAAGCAGCTATTTCAGGCTCATGCGTTACCATGATAATGGTTTTTCCTTCTTTGTTCAAGTCAACCAATAGTTGCATAATTTGGTTACCTGTTTTGGTATCCAAGGCTCCTGTCGGTTCGTCTGCTAGAATAATAGAAGGATTGTTTACCAAGGCACGCGCAATAGCCACACGTTGCTTTTGACCACCAGATAATTCAGAAGGCAAATGGTGACTTCGTTCTGTCAATTCAACCTTATCAAGATATTCCTCAGCTAACTTGCGCCGTTTTGAAGCCGAAACTCCTGCGTAAATCAAGGGCAATTCTACATTTTGCAGAGCATTGAGTTTAGATAGAAGAAAGAACTGCTGAAAGACAAAACCGATTTGTTGGTTGCGAACCTTGGCTAGTTGTTTTTCACCCAGTCCAGCCACTTCTTGACCTTCAAGATAATACTCTCCACTACTTGGTGTATCCAACATGCCAATCGTATTCATCAGAGTAGACTTACCAGAACCAGATGGTCCCATGATGGCAACAAACTCACCCTCATTCACTTCTAGATTGATATTTTTGAGAACCTGCAGTTCTTGGTCACCGTTACGGTAGCTTCTGCAGATATTTTTTAGACTAATTAGTTGCTTCATCAGCCTTCACCTCTTTTCCTTCCTCTAGAGAAGACGTTGGGTTACTGATGACCTTGACTCCATTTGTCAGACCTGAAGTGATTTCTTGGTTGTCTGCATCAGCATTGCCCAAACCAACTTCCACTTTCTTGGCCTTTTTCTGCTCGTCAAGCACCCAGACATAGTTCTTATCATTTTCAGTCACAACACTTGTTAGAGGAACCAAAATGGCTTTACTCTTATTCTTGACCTCAACACTTACTGAGAATCCTTGTTTCAAGTCACCGATTTCACTTGTAACATCGATGGTATATGGATATTTAGAACCAGAATTACCACCTGCTGCTGCAGTAGCTGCACTTGCTGCTTCGCCACTAGTTTTAGGATAGTCAGAGATATAGCTAATCTTACCTGTCCAGCTCTTATCTTGGTAAACTTTAGAAGTAAAGGTTACTTCTTGACCTACAGATAAGTTGGCAAGGTTATATTCAGATAGTTCCCCCTTAACTTGCAAGTTTTCATTGCTAACGACATGAACTACCACCTGGCTAGCTCCAGTTGGAGATTTAGAAACATTACGGTTGACTTCGACCACAGTTCCCTCTAAGGTACTGAGAACCGTCATGGCATCCAACTGACTTTGAGCCTTACTTAATTGTGCTACTGCATCTGCACGAGCATCACGAGCATCACCTAGTTGCGCATCAATAGATGACACTGCATTTCCTGAGACTGGAGCTGGAGTTTGCCCTGCAGCTCCTTCGCCTCCTGCTGGCGTTGGCAACTGTGGAGCCGGAGCTGAAGCAGCTTCATTTCGTGCTTGATTGAGTTCGTTGATATGACGGTCTGCCTTAGCTACTGCTCGACTCGCTGAATCATAGGCCGCCTGGGCTTCTGAACTACTGTACTTGACTAAAGCCTGTCCTTCACTGACTTTATCACCCACAGAAACAAGGATTTCATCTAAATCACCCTTACTAGCATCAAAATAAACATACTGTTCATTTTTTGCTGTTACTGTCCCTGACAATAAAACAGAGGATGCCACGCTTCCTTCCTTGGCAACAACAAGATGAGTAGGCTCATCTTTTACCGCGGTCTGAGATGGTTGTCTAAAGAGCAAAATCCCCCCAGCACCTAATACAACTACACTGGCAGCACCGATTGCTGCATACAATTGCCACTTTTTAGCTTTACGATTCTTCTTCATAATGAAACTCCTTTTTGATTTAAAGTCCTTAACAATATTATATAAAAATTAGCAAATATAAACAATAACAGTTCAGAACGAAATAATGACATTTCGGGATTTGGTTATTGTTCGGAATCTATTTTTATTACCATTGTACTAGTTATATAATACACTTTATTTTTCCTTTTTGCAAGCCTTTTCTTTAATTTTTTTGAACGTAGCAGATTTTTGCAATCAAATCAAAAAAAAGATAGAATATGACTATCAAAAAATGACACTCTACTATTTCACAGAGTATAAAGGAGTTTTCAATGAGAGAATACGATATCATTGCTATCGGTGGTGGTAGCGGAGGAATTGCTACCATGAATCGTGCTGGTGAACACGGAGCCAAAGCGGCCGTTATTGAGGAAAAGAAACTAGGTGGAACCTGCGTCAACGTCGGCTGTGTTCCTAAGAAAATCATGTGGTACGGGGCGCAAATCGCTGAGACTTTCCATCAATTTGGAGAAGACTACGGCTTTAAGACTACTGATCTTAACTTTGACTTTGCTACCCTACGTCGCAATCGTGAAGCCTATATTGATCGCGCTCGTTCTTCTTATGATGGCAGTTTTAAACGCAACGGAGTAGACTTGATTGAAGGTCATGCTGAATTTGTAGATTCTCATACTGTTAGCGTAAATGGTGAGCTGATTCGTGCTAAACATATCGTGATTGCTACTGGTGCCCATCCAAGTATTCCAAACATTCCTGGTGCTGAACTAGGTGGCTCTTCTGATGATGTATTTGCTTGGGAAGAATTACCAGAGTCAGTTGCTATTCTAGGTGCGGGTTATATTGCCGTTGAATTGGCTGGCGTACTCCACACCTTTGGTGTCAAGACAGATCTCTTTGTTCGTCGCGACCGTCCTTTACGTGGTTTTGATTCCTACATCGTTGAAGGTTTGGTCAAGGAAATGGAAAGAACAAACTTACCACTTCATACTCACAAAGTCCCTGCCAAGTTAGAAAAAACTGCTGAGGGCATTANCATTCATTTCGAAGATGGTACTAGTCACACAGCTAGTCAAGTTATCTGGGCTACAGGCCGCCGTCCAAACGTTAAGGGCTTGCAACTTGAAAAAGCTGGAGTGACTCTGAACGAACGTGGCTTTATCCAAGTAGATGAATACCAAAATACTGTTGTTGAGGGAATCTACGCTCTAGGTGATGTAACAGGGGAAAAAGAACTAACTCCAGTTGCTATCAAGGCTGGACGTACTTTATCTGAGCGTCTCTTTAACGGAAAAACAACTGCTAAAATGGACTACACAACTATTCCAACTATTGTCTTTTCACACCCTGCTATAGGAACTGTGGGATTGACAGAAGAACAAGCTATCAAAGAATATGGTCAAGAGCAAATCAAGGTTTACAAATCAAGCTTTGCATCTATGTACTCTGCCGTTACTAGCAATAGACAAGAATCCCGTTTCAAACTCATAACAGCTGGTTCAGAAGAAAAAGTTGTCGGACTTCATGGAATTGGCTACGGTGTTGATGAAATGATTCAAGGATTTGCAGTTGCTATCAAAATGGGAGCAACCAAGGCAGACTTTGACGCAACTGTGGCGATTCACCCAACTGCATCCGAAGAATTTGTAACTATGCGTTAATCGAAACAAAAGAAGCTGATACAAATGTGTCTGCTTCTTTTTTGATAATTTTCGAATCAACAAAACAATTATCCAACTTAATTAGTCAGCAAATCGGCCGTTACAGTTTTTGTTACCTTGTATTAAAAAATTGGTTGACAATAATTACTCTACGAGTATAATAGTTACTATACATCAGAAAAGAGGTTAACTATTTTGAAAAAAGCTCACGTTTATGCTATCCCTGCTATTGGGGCTGCTCTCATTGCTGTTTTGGCACAAATCAGTCTTCCAATTGGACCCGTTCCCTTCACTCTTCAAAACTTTGCAATCGGCTTGATTGCTACTGTCTTCAGACCGAGAGAGGCTGTACTTTCTGTTGGACTTTATCTTCTTCTAGGCGCCATCGGTCTTCCTGTCTTTGCAGGAGGTGGAGCTGGTTTTCAGGCTTTAGTTGGCCCTACTGCAGGCTATCTTTGGTTTTATCTTGTATACTCTGGACTTACTTCCTCTCTAACCAACAGCAAGAGTGGGATTGTCAATATTTTTCTTGCAAACCTCTTGGGTGATGCCCTTGTCTTTGTCGGAGGGATTCTCAGCTTGCATTTCCTTGCTGGAATGGCATTTGAAAAAGCTCTTGTTGTGGGAGTTCTTCCCTTTATCATTCCAGATCTTGGTAAAATTATTGCTATTAGTTTTATTAGCCGTCCATTACTTCAACGCCTTAAAAATCAAGCTTACTTTGCTAACTAAAAAAGGATATCGAGTTGTCATCACTCAATATCCTTTTCTTTCATTTTGAAAACTTAGTTTCCTTTAAAAGCATCCACCATGGTTTGAAATTCTTCATTGGAGAGAGTAATCCCTTTGCCCATTTTAGTATGATCTGGGCTCCAAGCACGAATATCAAACTTTGCAGGGGCACCATTAAAGCTCACACGGTTAATTTCCTTGGTCCAACCTTTTTCGTTTTCAGAAAGAGTCAACAAGTGCTCTTCGATTTCAAATGTAAATTCTGCCATTTTCTTCTCCTTTTTTAGCTTTCATTTGCTTATTCGTAAAATCTTGTAGATTTTAGGAAAATTTTATATAATATTGATATAAAAGAAGGGAGGCCATTATGAGACATAAATTCCAGCAAGTTCTAGATAAAATACATGACTTTTTAAATGGGCATGAAGAACCAGACCAGACTGAAAGCAACTCCCTTACAGCCACTATTGAAGAGGCTATCCAGAAACAAACCGCTGTTCACCTTATCTTGTCTGAGGCAAGCTTTACAGGTGACATCATCAAATACGATCAGCAACGCCAGCAAATTATCGTGAAAAATTTTGCCAAAAATGTGACCCGTATTATCCGTATAAGCGATATTCAACGCCTGCGATTTGTCCCTTCAACTGTCCAAACAGCCCAAAAAAATAGATTTAAGAAAGAGTGAGATGTTGTTGCTTCATCCCACTCTTTTTTCTTAGCGAATTTGTTCAAAATGTAAATGAACCGCGATATGATCTCCATAACCACTTCTTTCCAAGTCACGTTGTAGACGATAGGAAATGTAGTGTTCTGCAATAGTAATGTAACCTGCACCCAGCAAACGATGTTCAACCATAGACTGAATCATGCTAATAGTCGCACGTTCTACCTTGGCCTCTTCCAAATCCAAAACCACTTTCTTAGTGACTTGTGCAAGGTTTTGACGTAAATCATCTGTCAATACATAGACAGTCTGGGCTGCTTTTAAGATAGCTTGGTAAATCTTATCTGGATTAAATTCAGCAATTTCTCCATCACGTTTGATTACTTGCATAGGTATCTCCTTTATTCTTTGTTTTCTTTAATTTCTGCCAGCATTTTTTCTTCTTCTGCTGTCAGTTGATAATGTTCAAGCAAATCCGGTCTGCGTTCATAGGTTTTCTTTAAACTCTCATACAGGCGCCACTGACGAATCTTTTCATGGTGTCCACTCATCAGTACATCTGGCACGACCATCCCTCGATAATCATAAGGGCGTGTGTACTGAGGGTATTCAAGAAGGCCTGAAGAAAAACTATCATCTTGGTGACTAGACTCCTTTCCAATCACTTCTGGAATCAGACGTACCGTAGCATCAATCATGGTCATGGCCGCCAATTCTCCTCCAGTAAGGACATAATCGCCTAGAGAGATCTCATCCGTCACCAAGGTCTTAATTCGCTCATCATAACCTTCGTAGTGACCGCAGATAAAGATCAGTTCCTCTTCTTGAGCCAAATCTTCAGCGTAAGCCTGATCAAACTGCTTTCCAGCTGGATCGAGGAGAATGACGCGCGGATTTTTCTTTTCAATAGCATCAAAGGCATCGAAAATAGGTTGTGCTCGGAGCAACATCCCCTGACCGCCTCCATATGGTTCATCATCGACGTGACGTGCCTTTTCAGCATATTCTCGAAAATTATGATACTGAATATCCAAGAGCCCTTTTTCACGAGCCTTTCCAACGATTGAGTGCTCTAGTGGAGAAAACATCTCTGGAAAGAGGGTTAAAATATCAATCTTCATCGTCTAACCCTTCTAAGATTTCCACATCGACGCGGTTATTCGGAATATCAACATTGAGAACCACTGGTGGGATATAAGGCAAGAGTAAGTCACGTTTACCTTTTCGCTTGACCACCCAGACATCGTTAGCACCTGGTTGCAGGATTTCCTTGATGGTTCCAATCGAGTTATCACCCTCATAGACTTCCAAACCGATAATCTCGTGATAGTAGAATTCACCATCATCTAAATCGTTTAAATCTTCCTCAGCGACCTTGAGACTGTATCCCTTATACTTTTCGATAGCGTTGATATGGTACATATCTTTGAATTTAATGATGTCAAAGTTCTTCTGTTTACGGTGGCTAGCAATGGTCACTGTTTGAACAAACTGATCTTTTTCATCAAACAAGGCCAGCTCAGCCCCTTTTTTAAACCGTTCTTCTGCAAAATCCGTCACAGACAAGACTCGCATCTCACCCTGTAACCCTTGCGTATTGACGATTTTCCCAACATTAAAGTAGTTCATCTTGTCTCCTATAGTCTCCTTCTTTCCATCTTATTCTGACAATTCTCGAATAATAGTCGCAATTTTTTCTGATTCTGACCATTGTAAATAATGGTTATTCCCTCCTAAAATGAGTTTAGTATTGGAAGTCCAATATTCTGATTCTCTGTACTCTTTTTCTCTATAAGCCTGACAAAAAATAAACACAGGGATATAAGATTCTATAGATACATTCTCAAAATCTTCCTCAGTAATCTCTCCAGATATCTGAAATCCTGGATCTTGATTTTCCAATTCTGAGCCTTTTTCTTGCATTATTTCCCAGATTTCTTTATTAATTTCAGGGCTAAATGTTGCTTGAGTTAAGTTCTTAAAATAAAGTTCAGGACCATACTCGTCAATCAGCCTCATCTGCTCTTCCATTTCTGGATAAGGATTTTCTGAAAAATCAGCAAACATGACTTTTTTAGTTGTCGGTTCCATTGCTACTAAAGCCTGACACTTAATTGGTTTGTTGAGCAATTTACAAGCTAAAATTCCACTCAAACTATGTACACAAAGTATATATTCAGAAATCCCTAATTCTTCAAGTACTTCATAAACCGCATCTGCAAGATTATCTAGATTTTTTCCAGCTTGGTCATGAACCGGACTCCTACCTGTGTTCGGAAAATCAATTGTCAAATAACCAATTGTAGGAGGAAGTTTTTCAAGTATAAGTGAAAAATTTTCATAACTTGCTAGCAAACCTGCGCCACTTAAACAAACTAGCATTTTCTTTTGCTTTTGATAAGTAACAGAGAGACTACCAATTTCTGTAGATACTTCAAACCTCTTCATAAAGAAATCCACTCATTCTATATAATGAATTATTAAAAATCCTTATTCTTTATTTTATCATGTTCCAAGGATTTTCTCAAGTTGGAGGAAGAGGACAATACCTTTACTTCCCCTTCAAAAATCCTTCCAAATCACGCTCATGTTGGTACTTAATGGCTGCAGTCTTATCTTTCTCAAAGATAGTCTTGGTAAGGTCAATATGGTTGATGGCTGCGATTGCGACGGTGTAGTGAATGATATCAGCCAGTTCTTTTGCTAGTTCCTCGTTCGAATCTTGAACTCCTTCTTTTCGACCAGAGCGTCCATTTAAAACCTCAGCAACTTCTCCGACTTCTTCTACTAGCTTAATAAAAAGCCCTTCTTCTGTTCTAGATTGTCGGTAATGGTCAAGTAAATATTCTTCTAGTTGTCTAACTGTTAAATCTCTCATTCTTTCTCCTTGCAAAAAAAGCGAGACATTCGTCCCGCCCTTCTTATTTTTCGTCAATAACGATTCTTACTTTTTTGTCTTCAGTTGGGACAGAGTAGACAATCGTTCTTATCGCAGAAATAGTGCGACCCTTACGACCGATTACACGACCCACATCACTTTGATCAAGATCCAAATGATATTCCAAAAACTCTGGTGTATCTTCAATCTTGATAGTTAAGGCATCTGGTTGTGAAATCAAGGGTTTCACAATCGCAATAATGAGATTTTCAATCGTATCCATCTGTCAACCTACTTTAAACTTATTTTGAGAATTTAGAATCGTGGAATTTCTTCAATACACCTTCTTTTGAAAGGATGTTGCGAACTGTATCTGAAGGTTGAGCTCCATCAGCCAACCATGCAAGAACGCGGTCTTCTTTCAAAGTTACTTGGTTTTCAGCAACAAGTGGGTTGTAAGTTCCAACTGTTTCGATGAAACGTCCGTCACGTGGTGAACGTGAATCTGCTACGTTGATACGGTAGAAAGGTTTTTTCTTAGAACCCATACGAGTCAAACGGATTTTAACTGCCATTTTTAAAGTCTCTTTTCTTATTTTTTATTTCGGTGAAATAGCTGAGCTATTTAGCACATGTTCTATTATAGCAGATTTCTAACAGGTGTCAAGAAAAAAACTTGACAGACTATGAATTTTTTAAACCATTTAGAAATTTGTTATACTTTTAAAGAAAAATCAGAAAGAGAATGTCATAAATACTATTTTAGAAACATTTTATAAAGAACACCAAGTCAAACCCTTCATCTCTCCTGAACGAGATTTGGATACTTGGCTTCTAAATCTCAAGCCTGTTCCCAAACGAAATATCAAGGATTTTAAGAATGATATCTACTAATTAATTTATAAAATATGAATTAATAGATTCTAAATAGGGGAATAATTTAGTTCTGTAAAAATTAACTTCTACACCTATAACGCTTATTCTGACAGACTTTATAACAGTCTAAGAAAAAAAGTAGAGATTCATACAGTATCTAGATTTTCCAAAAATTTTTTATCATCAAATATTATTAACGAAACTATCCAAACCAAATCCGATGCATTGCTTCAAAGAATTCTTTAGTTGTTTGACTAGCGAGGACTTTTATTAAAAAATTTTTTCAAATAACTGCCATCTTGGCACATAAATTCTTGCTTTCTAAATTTAAATGTGATATATTTATAACATAAAATTTAAGTGTGATATATTTATAACACAAAAAAGGAGTCTATCATGAAAAAAAGTCAAAAAATGCGTGGCCTCATTGCAATGATTGCCGTAGCTCTCTTTATTGATTTTATTGTTTTATTTGGTTCTAATCTTAGTTGGGGACCCAAGTTAGTTATTACTGGTATTTCAGTGTCAGGTCAAATTGTAGCTATTTGTAGCTGGCTACATAAGAGTCAGAAAGGTAAGGGAAAGACTATTTTTGACTTGTCTGCTAAGCTTTACACGATACTTTTTTTTGCAGCAAGCATTTTTTATACAGTAGGGATTTGGGTTGCGACCCCAAGCGTAAGTTCTGGTATTAAAGAATGGATTTTGGGAATTGGCCTCGTTATTGAAGTGATTTTATTTGTTTTTTTCTGTTTGAAAAATGTCAAGGAAACTCCGGACGAACGCTTTTATGCTAATTTAGCAAAGGCAACTAGCTTGATGTTTGTTTTTATACTAGGCGCACTGATGATCCTAGCAGTTATCATTGGGTATATGGGGGCTCTCACTCTTTACATGGGCCAAATATTTATTAGCATAGCTGCCTTGATTTGCATCTTTGCGGTTGTCTATCTTATCTTGGAACGGAGAGGATAAGCATGGCCAAAGAAAGCAAGATTATTACTAATCTTAAATCTGTTCGTGAGTCTACAGGCATGACCCAGCAGGAGTTAGCCGACCTCATCGGCATGCGACGCGAGACAATTCTGCACTTGGAAAATAACCGTTACAATCCTTCTCTGGAAATGGCTCTTAAAATTGCTCAAGTTTTTAATCTGAAAGTAGAAGACCTCTTTGAACTCAGACAGAAAGAGGAAGCATAATTCTTTTCGAGACCTAGTATTAAGTTCATTGATTAATTAGGAATTGAATCCAAAAGAAAAAATCCTTTGAAAATGTACTCTTTTAAAATATAGTAATTCTTTCGAATTAACGTTTACTAATTGTGATACTTTACGAGCTCTCTTAAGATCTGGTTCCCTAAATACTTTGAGTACACTTATGGCATTGTTGCACCTAAGCAAGCTACTTTCTGGTTGGCTCCTCTAAAACTACCTTGTCACTAATATTTGAAATCCCCTTCCTTTTAGGGTACAATGGTAGAAATGAATTTTTGAGAGGAATAGAATGAAAAAACTAGCAACCCTTTTTTTACTGTCTACTGTAGCCCTAGCTGGATGTAGCAACATCCAACGTAGTTTGCGTGGTGATGACTATGTAGATTCTAGCTTGGCCGCTGAGGAAAGCTCCAAAGCAGCTGCCCAATCTGCCAAGGAGTTAAATGATGCTTTGACAAACGAAAACGCCAATTTCCCACAACTATCTAAAGAAGTTGCTGAAGACGAAGCTGAAGTGATTCTCCACACAAGCCAAGGTGATATTCGTATTAAGCTCTTCCCTAAACTCGCTCCTCTAGCGGTTGAAAATTTCCTCACTCATGCCAAAGAAGGCTACTATAACGGTATTACCTTCCACCGTGTTATCGATGGCTTTATGGTCCAGACTGGAGATCCAAAAGGGGACGGTACAGGCGGTCAGTCCATCTGGCATGACAAGGATAAGACTAAAGACAAGGGAACTGGTTTCAAGAACGAGATTACTCCTTATCTCTATAACATCCGTGGTGCTCTTTCTATGGCTAATACTGGTCAACCAAACACCAATGGTAGCCAGTTCTTCATCAACCAAAACTCTACAGATACCTCTGCTAAACTCCCTACAAGCAAGTATCCAAAGAAAATCATCGAAGCCTACAAAGAAGGTGGAAACCCTAGTCTAGATGGCAAACACCCAGTCTTTGGTCAAGTGATTGACGGTATGGATGTTGTAGATAAGATTGCTAAAGCCGAAAAAGATGAAAAAGACAAGCCAACTACTGCTATCACAATCGACAGCATCGAAGTGGTGAAAGACTACAATTTTAAATCTTAAAAACCAAAAAATACAGTATCCACATTCGGTACTGTATTTCTTTTATCCTCATTCTTAAGTTAAATTATTAAAATCCCAGATTTGGTCCATCCAGCCTTCATAGAAGTCTGGTTCGTGGCAGACCATAAGAATGGATCCCTTGTATTCTTTAAGAGCACGTTTGAGTTCATCCTTGGCATCCACATCCAAATGGTTAGTCGGCTCGTCCAGCACTAAAACGTTGTTTTCACGATTCATCAAGAGACAGAAACGCACCTTGGCTTGTTCCCCACCTGACAAGACCTGAATTTGGCTTTCAATATGCTTGGTTGTCAAACCACAACGAGCAAGGGCTGCACGAACTTCTGCTTGGTTAAGTGCAGGAAAGGCATTCCAAACAGCCTCTAGTGGAGTTTGACGATTGCCACCTTCTACTTCCTGTTCAAAGTAGCCAAGTTCTAGGTAGTCTCCACGTTCAACCTCCCCAGCGATTGGCGGAATAATGCCCAAGAGAGACTTCAAGAGAGTTGTTTTCCCGATGCCATTTGCCCCGATAATGGCAACCTTTTGATTGCGTTCAAAGGTTAGGTTTAAGGGCTTAGTAAGAGGACGGTCGTAACCAATCTGCAAGTCCTTGGCTTGGAAGATAAAGCGCCCTGGTGTACGAGCCGGTTTGAAATCAAAGGATGGCTTTGGTTTCTCACTTTGCAACTCGATAATATCCATCTTATCCAATTTCTTTTGACGAGACATGGCCATGTTTCGTGTTGCAACACGCGCTTTATTACGTGCGACAAAGTCTTTGAGATCTGCAATCTCTTTCTGCTGACGTTCGTAGGCTGCCTCTAGCTGAGATTTCTTCATCGCATAGACTTCTTGGAACTGGTAGTAGTCACCAGAGTAACGCGTCAACTGTTGATTTTCCACATGATAGACAATATTAATCACATCGTTCAGGAATGGAATATCGTGTGAAATAAGAACAAAGGCATTCTCATAGTTTTGGAGATAGCGCTTGAGCCAGTCAATATGCTCAGCATCCAAGTAGTTGGTTGGCTCATCCAACAGCAAGATATCAGGCTTTTCAAGGAGGAGTTTAGCCAAAAGTACCTTAGTTCTTTGCCCACCTGACAAAGAGGTTACATCTGTATCCATGCCAAAGTCCATGACACCAAGGGCACGCGCTACTTCGTCAATCTTAGCATCCAAGGTATAGAAATCACGACTCTCCAGACGGTCTTGAAGTTCTCCCACTTCTTCCATGAGAGCATCAACATCCGCTCCGTCTTCAGCCATTTCCATATAAAGGTCATTGATACGAGCTTCAGCTTTAAACAGCTCATCAAAGGCCGTACGGAGAACATCACGCACCGACTGCCCTTCAGCAAGGACGGAGTGCTGGTCCAAGTAACCAGCAGTCACATATTTAGACCACTCAACCTTCCCTTCATCTGGCAACATCTTACCAGTCACGATGCTCATAAAGGTTGATTTTCCTTCACCATTGGCACCGACCAGGCCGATATGTTCTCCCTTTAGGAGACGGAAGGACACATCTTCAAAAATTGCACGGTCACCAAAACCGTGACTCAAATTTTTAACTTCTAAAATACTCATTTTAATTCCTTATCTTGTTTTTATGTAATTGTTTATAGAGGAACCAAGCCAAATAGCCACCCAAGGTATTAGTCCACAAATCATCAATCTCAAAGACGCGATTAAAATCAAAGACAAAGTCCAAGACTAACTGCGTACACTCAATTCCAAGACTCACTAGAAAGCTAAAAAGTAGCACCTTTTTTGTTTTCCGCAAGTTTGGAAGGAGATAAAGGAGTTGGAAAACAAGAGGAAAAAGCAAGAAGACATTGAGGATATTTTGTAAAAAAATCCAAAATAATTGTCCTACATCACTCACTTCGCCCAGTTTCCAGAGAGAATTGAAAGGAGTCAAAAGAAAAACCAGGCGTCCAAGATGCTGAATACCTGGAGTTTCCACTCCCACGGGAGAATGTTCTTGAGGAGTAAAGCAAAAATAGACGATACAAATGCTATAGAAAATGACTCCCCAAACCAAAATATGATTATAAGTTTTCTTCATCATTAAGGATTGACTGCTGCGACTGCTTTCTGGCGGTCACGTTTCATTGTGTTAGAGCGCAATTGTCCACAAGCTGCATCAATATCTGTACCATGCTCTTGACGAACAACACAGTTGACCCCTTTTTTCTTAAGCGTATCATAGAAGGCCAGGACGCGCTCTTTAGGACTACGGCTATATTGGTCATGCTCACTAACTGGGTTATAAGGAATCAAGTTGACATAAGACAATTTCTTGATGTTCTTGAGCAATTCAGCCAATTCCAAGGCTTGTTCTACACCGTCATTGACTTCATTGAGCATGATATACTCAAAGGTCACACGGCGGTTGGTTGTCTCAATATAGTACTCAATAGCCGCAAAGAGTTTTTCAATCGGAAAGGCACGGTTAATCTTCATGATGCTTGAACGCAATTCATTGTTGGGTGCGTGAAGGGAAACAGCAAGATTGACCTGAACTCCTTCATTAGCAAAATCACGAATTTTATGGGCCAAACCTGACGTAGAAACCGTGATGTGACGAGCACCAATGGCCATTCCTTTATCATCATTGATTGTACGAACGAAATTTAAGACATTGTTATAGTTATCAAAGGGTTCACCAATTCCCATGACAACGATATGGCTGACGCGTTCATCCTGACCACGCTCATCAAAGTACTTCTGAACCAGCATGATTTGCGCTACGATTTCACCGTTATTGAGGTCACGTTGCTTCTTGATCAAACCAGAGGCACAAAAGGTACAACCGATATTACACCCGACCTGAGTGGTCACACAGACAGACAAACCATAGTGTTGACGCATGAGTACAGTCTCTATCAACATACCATCAGGCAACTCAAAGAGATATTTGACAGTACCATCAGCAGACTCTTGAACAATACGTTGTTTCAAGGGATTGACCACAAACTGGTCATTAAGCTTAGCAATCAAATCCTTGGAAAGGTTGGTCATCTCTTCAAATGACTGGACACGTTTACGGTAAAGCCATTCCCAGATTTGATCTGCACGGAATTTCTTTTCTCCCTGCTCCAAAACCCATTCCTGCATGGTTTGACGTGTTAAACTATAAATTGACGGTTTCATTTCTTCTCCTTATTCTCTACTCACTTCTGACGAATGACAAAATGACGTTGTCCCTTGTCCTCTTTCTGAGAATGCTGGTCTTTCTGACGACGTCTATTTTTCTTATCTGCATTCGGTTTTCGTTTAGTTTGAGTCGATTTCTTTCCTTTTCTAGAAGATGTTTCTTCTTCCTTCTTACGCATTTTCTTGTCAAATGATGCTCGCTTAGGGGCTTCATTTTCTAGGACAAAATAGGCACAACCATAACTACAATACTCTAAAAGGTAGTCTTGTAAACGACTGATTTTTTCAAGTTTTTCTTCTGTTCGGTCATCCTTGTAAAAACCTCGTAGGCGAAGCTGTTCATTACTCCAGTCCCCCACGATATAATCAAACTTTGTTAAGACTTCTGAAAAACGCTGATTAAAAGCCGTCACATCAAAGGCATCCTTGATATTTTCCACCAAGGAAAAAGCTATCCCTTCCGTTTCAACCTTGTCCCCGTGTAAATGGAACTCAGGACCAGGAAACTTGTTATAGTTGTATAATTCAGGTGCAATTTCTTTTCGCATAGATATCCTTTTTTCACGATTACTTAATACTTTATTCTACCATAATTTCTAGCAGTTAGCACGTTTCTCATAAAAATGAAAAAAGTCTGACGATTTTGTCAGACCAAAATAATATAACCTTAAAAAGAGAAGAACAATTCTTCCCTCCAACTATCATTATTTAGCAGCTGCGTACAATTCATCTACTTTGTTCCAGTTGATCACTGAGAAGAAAGCTTTGATGTAGTCAGGACGCACGTTGCGGTATTTTACGTAGTAAGCATGTTCCCAAACGTCCAAGCCCAAGATTGGTTTTTTGCCTTCTGAGATTGGTGTGTCTTGATTTGCTGTTGAAGTCACTTCAAGTTTACCCTCTTTGTTGACAACCAACCATGCCCAGCCAGAACCGAAACGAGTTGTTGCTGCTGCAGTGAAGGCTGCTTGGAAGTCTTCAAATGAACCAAATGTTGCATCGATTGCTGCTGACAGTTCTGCTGATGGAGCTGTTTTTTCAGGAGTCATCAATTCCCAGAAAAGAGCATGGTTCAAGTGTCCGCCACCGTTGTTGATAAGTGCTTGACGGATATCAGCTGGAATAGATTCTACATCAGCAAGCAAGGCTTCAAGATCTTCACCGATTTCAGGGTGTTTTTCAAGAGCTGCATTGGCATTGTTGACATACGTTTGATGGTGTTTGTCATGGTGCAAATGCATTGTTTCCGCATCGATGTATGGTTCCAAAGCGTCGTATGCATATGGAAGTTCTGGTAAGATAATAGCCATCTGTAATACCTCTTTTTCTTTCTATATGAAAATGATAACGCAAACATTCACTTTTTTCAAGTTTTTTGCTTATAGATGAAGAAATCACTGAAATACTGTCCAATAAAACAAGCAAATCAGCAAGAAACCCACGACAAGATAATATTGACGTGGGTTGTAGTTTCAAAAAAATGTCAATTAACCTGACTAGCAATCTGTAAGAGTGCTTTTTCAAAAAGGAAACTCTTTTCATAAAGACCTGTCTTAATCTGATAGTCTGTCTCAATCAAATAAGAAATAGCTTGCTTCAAAAAGCTCAAGGAAAGTCCTCGCGCATCTCTCAGCGCAAACTTGATTTGATAGGGATTGGGATTGCGTCCGAGAAAACTTCCTAGACTACTTGCAATCTGCGATTCTGTTTGCCCAGACTCCGCCAAAATCTTCACCTGAGTAAAAGTCCGAAATTGCCCTAGCATGACTGCAATCAGTTTAATTTCATCTTCACCTTGCAAGGTCAAATCTCTAACCAAATCGCGCGCCTGATCCATCTTTTTAGTCAGAATAAACTGAGTTAAATCAAAAATATTGTCCTGCAAGGTCTTGGGAATTGCGTTAACAATATCCTCTTCCTCGATAACAGAGTCTTCCTTATAGGACTGTAAAAAGAGGAGATTTTTCTGAATTTCACTAAATTGAAAACCCGACTTGACGAGAAGATTTTCAAAAGAATGATTAGCAAACTGCAGACCTTGTTTCTGGCTCCACTTTTGGAAATACTGGCGCAATTCTTGTTCTTTGACTTCTACTGCATCAAAGACCTTGGCATCACGCTTAAGTAATTTAACCAACCGCCTTTTACTATCCAGTTTTCCTTCTGCAAAGATTAGCAACTTGGTTGTTGGTGAAGGATTGTCAAGGTATTCCTCAAACGACTTGAGCTCATCATCTGTTAAAAAGCGTTTCTTGGCTGTTGTAATATCGACAAAATGATCCAATATCACGATTTTCTCATCCGCAAAGAAAGGAAGGCTGACCAACTCCAGTTCCACATCCTTGTAAACTACTTCTTTCATATCAAAGTAGGCAAAGTTGAGGTCGGCAGAATCATAACCAATCTGTTTCAACACTTGACTCTTCATCACTTCAAACTGACCCTGATCTGTCCCTGTAAAAAGGCTCAGGTTCGGTAAATTTGCTAAAGTCAACTTCTGACTCTCTTCAATGGCTAGCATCTTCTCTCCTTTCTTCTGACTTTTTAATTCATTTAATCGATATAGCACAATTTCCCACGGAAATCTTCTAGGCTATCGTACCCTTTTTCCGCCATGATTGCTTTCAGTTCATTGGTAATACGTTCAAAAGCACTGACGCCTTCTTTGTGAAGGGTGGTTCCCACCTGCACCATACTTGCTCCACAGAGGATATGTTCAAAGGCATCACGACCAGTCAACACGCCACCTGTTCCGATGATTTGGATTTGAGGATTTAAACGTTGATAAAAGGCGTGAACATTAGCTAGAGCAGTCGGTTTGATATACTCACCACCAATCCCCCCAAAACCATTTTTAGGACGAATAACGACAGACTCATCTTCTATATAAAGGCCGTTTCCGATAGAGTTGACGCAGTTGACAAACTTAAGAGGATACTTATTGAAAATAACTGCCGTTTGGTCAAAGTGAACAATATCAAAATATGGTGGCAATTTAATTCCAAGAGGTTTGGTGAAGTAGGCAAATACCTCTGCCAAAATCCGGTCTGTTGTCTCAAAATCATAGGCAATCTGAGGTTTACCTGGAACATTTGGACAGGAAAGGTTTAGCTCAGTCAGACCACGAAACTCACTCTCTTGGACTTTTTTCAAGATAGTATGGGTTTCCTCTGGAGACATGCCGACTAGAGATAGGAAGAAAGTTCGGTTTGGCTCTTTTTCCTGTAAATCCAAAAGATAGTCCAAATAATAGTCTAAGCCATTATTCGGTAATCCCATAGAGTTGATAGAACCAAGTGGAACATCTTGATAGCGTGGCTCAGGGTTTCCCTGACGAAAGTCCAAGGTCGCTGTCTTGGTCACAAAAGTTCCTGCCACTGAGTTTTTAACCCCTTCCAGCTCCTCTATCGTCATACAAGCCACACCTGCTGCATTCATCAAACAATTGTCAAACTCAAAACCAGCAATTTGCGTTTTCGTTGATACCATGATTCTGATCCTCCAGATTCCTTTTATTGCTAATATTATACCATATTTTCAGATTTTCTCTTTGAGAAAGATATTTACAAGAAAAAGGTTCGTTTTTTATCTATTTTTAAAAAGTCTCAAAACTAAATTGATAGAATTTTTAGAAAATTTTTGTTTTTTCTCTTTACAGTTAAAAAAAATTCTGCTATAATGACACACATAATTAAATTAGAATTTAAGGAGAACGATATGACATCTGCTAAAGAATATATCCAAAGCGTGTTTGAAACTGTAAAAGCTCGTAACGGGCACGAGGCTGAGTTCCTTCAAGCTGTTGAAGAATTTTTCAACACTTTAGAACCTGTATTTGAAAAACACCCTGAGTATATCGAAGAAAATATCTTGGCACGTATTACTGAGCCAGAGCGCGTGATTTCTTTCCGTGTTCCTTGGGTTGACCGTGATGGAAAAGTTCAAGTAAACCGCGGTTACCGTGTTCAATTCAACTCAGCTGTTGGACCATACAAAGGCGGACTTCGTTTCCACCCAACTGTAAACCAAGGGATTTTGAAATTCCTCGGATTTGAACAAATCTTTAAAAACGTTTTGACTGGACTTCCAATCGGTGGAGGTAAAGGTGGATCAGACTTCGATCCTAAAGGTAAAACAGATGCTGAAGTGATGCGCTTCTGCCAAAGCTTCATGACTGAACTACAAAAATACATCGGCCCATCACTTGACGTACCTGCTGGTGATATCGGTGTTGGTGGACGTGAGATTGGTTACCTTTACGGTCAATACAAACGCCTTAACCAATTTGATGCTGGTGTCTTGACTGGTAAACCTCGTGGATTTGGTGGTAGCTTGATTCGTCCAGAAGCAACTGGTTACGGTTTGGTTTACTATACTGAAGAAATGCTTAAAGCTAACGGTAACAGCTTTGCTGGTAAGAAAGTGGTTATTTCAGGTTCTGGTAACGTTGCTCAATACGCTCTTCAAAAAGCGACTGAACTTGGTGCAACTGTTATCTCTGTATCTGACTCAAATGGTTATGTCATCGATGAAAATGGTATCGACTTCGATCTTTTGGTTGACGTTAAAGAAAAACGTCGCGCTCGTTTGACTGAGTATGCAGCTGAGAAAGCAACCGCTACTTATCATGAAGGTTCTGTATGGACTTACGCTGGAAACTATGATATTGCGCTTCCATGTGCGACTCAAAACGAAATCAACGGTGAAGCAGCTAAACGCTTGGTTGCTCAAGGCGTTATCTGTGTCTCTGAAGGTGCTAACATGCCAAGCGACCTTGATGCCATCAAAGTTTACAAAGAAAATGGTATCTTCTACGGACCTGCCAAAGCTGCCAACGCTGGTGGTGTAGCCGTTTCAGCCCTTGAAATGAGCCAAAACAGTCTTCGCCTTTCATGGACTCGTGAAGAAGTTGACGGACGTCTCAAAGATATCATGACAAACATCTTTAACACAGCTAAAACAACTTCAGAAACATATGGTCTTGATAAAGACTACCTTGCAGGAGCAAACATTGCAGCCTTTGAAAATGTAGCAAACGCTATGATTTCACAAGGTATTGTTTAAGATTCATTTGCTCAATCCTCAATCACTATGATTGGGGATTTTTAGCTTGAATTAAAAAGTTGGAAAATTACTTACTCGCCCCCTTTTTTGCCCCCTGACACATAAAAATAAAAACCGCTACTCCTAAGAATAGCGGTTTAATCATGTTTTTAAGCTACTAATGTAGTTGCTCTATTATTTAAGAGTAACTGAAGCTCCAGCTTCTTCCAATTTAGCTTTGATTTCTTCAGCTTCTGCAGTTGCAACGCCTTCTTTAACAAGTGCTGGTGCACCGTCAACAAGTTCTTTAGCTTCTTTAAGACCAAGACCAGTGATTTCACGTACAACTTTGATAACGCCAACTTTTTTGTCGCCTGCAGATGTCAATTCAACGTCGAATGAATCTTTAGCAGCACCAGCGTCAGCAGCACCAGCTGCAGCAACAGCTACAGGAGCAGCTGCAGTTACACCAAATTCTTCTTCGATAGCTTTTACAAGGTCGTTCAATTCAAGGATTGAAGCTTCTTTAATTTCAGCAATAATGTTTTCAATGTTCAATGCCATTGTTATTTCCTCCAAATATGTTTTAAATTTATAATAGATTTTCGTAGCTAGGCTACGCTGCGTAGCTTAAGATTAAGCTGCGTCTTCTTTGTTGTCTGCAACCGCTTTGACTGCAAGAGCAACGTTGCGCACTGGCGCTTGAAGTACAGAAAGGAGCATAGAAAGAAGTCCTTCGCGGTTTGGAAGAGTTGCAAGTGCAAGAATCTCTTCTTTAGATGCGACAGCGCCTTCGATTGCACCACCTTTGATTTCAAGTGCTTCAGCGTTTTTAGAAAAGTCGTTCAAGATTTTCGCTGGTGCGATAACATCTTCGTTAGAAAATGCTACTGCAGATGGTCCAACAAATACAGATGCAAGATCTTCAAGACCAGCTTTTTCAGCTGCACGACGCAAGATTGAGTTTTTAATAACTTTATACTCAACTTCGCTTCCACGAAGCTCACGACGAAGAACTGTATCTTGCTCAACTGTCAAACCACGAGCGTCTACAACGACGATAGATGCAGCAGCTTTCATTTTCTCAGCTACTACGTCAACTAGTTCCGCTTTTTTAGCAATAATTGCTTCACTCATTAGTGTGTTCACCTCCGTTATTATTTTGCTTGGGTAAATTTTTCAAAAGAAAAACGCGCCCAAACCTAGACACGAAAGTACAATACGCTTCTTTTTACATGATACGTTTTGTCCTCGGTAGGATATTTATGAGTCAAGCTCCCCTACTGTCTTAGGCAGTTTTTTCAAACCGTATATAAGTATAGCATAGTCAAAAAAAGAATGCAAGATTTTTGCAAACTTTTTTTAAGATTTTTTCGTGATTTTTCTTTTAAAGTTCTACTGTTAGGACCTGACCTTGCTTAACAACCTGTTCTCCTGCAATATAGACATCATCAACATCACTGGACTTGACAGCATAAACCAGATGGGAAAGCATATTTTCTTGAGGTTGGAGATGAATTTTCCCTTGTGGTTGGATGACCAGAAAATCTGCTTGCTTGCCGACTTCCAAACTTCCTATCTGTTCGTCCATTCCAAGAACCTTAGCACCTTCTATCGTTAGAGCTTTGAGAGCTGTTTCGATAGGGAATTGGCTGGCATCCCCACTTTTCATCTTCTGAAGAAGGGCTGCAGTTCGACCTTCCTCAAACATGTCTAAATTATTATTAGAAGCGACCGAGTCAGTCGCAATTCCTACTGCTATTCCTGCTTTTTGCAGTTGGATGATGGGAGCAATCCCTGATGCCAATTTGAGGTTACTGATAGGATTGTGGGCAATAGCCACTTGAGAAGTTGCCAAGCGTTCAATTTCTCTCTCGTTTAATTCGATCCCGTGAGCAAAGACAGACGGATGATCTAAGTAACCCAGTTCTTCAAGAAAGGCGAGGGGGCGTTTGCCGTATCGTTTCAGGATAATTCCTGACTCCTCCTTGGTCTCCGCCACGTGGATATGGATTGGAATAGCAAGCTCTTTTGCCATATCTAAGCTTTCTGCCAGCAAGTCTCTATCACAGCTGTAGGGAGAATGTGGGGCTACCATCACCTTGAAATTTGGATTTTTATATCCAATAATTTCTTCAATGATTGCTCGAGTTCTGCTTATCGTCTCAGCAGTTGTTTCTGTCTCCGAAGAAAAGAGGGTTGGTGAGAAATAACAACGCATCTTGGAAGTTTTCACTGTCTGATAAATCCGCTCAATATCCACACCATTGGGATTATACATATCGTTGAAGGTTGTTGTTCCCGACTGGAGCATCTCTGTCAGAGCCTGCTTGACTGCCTTTGTGGTCATCTCTGGTGTAAAGTCTGCTTCTGCTGGCCAGATATAGTCATTAAGCCATTCATGGAGATTGCTATCATCTCGAATTCCTCTCAATCCTGTCATAGCAGAATGGGTGTGACAATTGACCAAACCAGGCATAATCCAGGCCCCCTGATAGTCTATAATCTGCTCAGCTTGCTCTAAAATCTCTGAATTCTCTTGACCGACATAGACGATTTGAGAATCCTTAACTGCTAAGATTCCATTCAGATAAACATGGAAATCTTGATCACAAGTCACGATATTTACATGCTGAAAGACTTTCATTCTAGGCTCCTTTTCTAAAAGACAATTTACAGTGAATAATTTTTCTAGATATTGTAACAAAAAAGTAACCCGAAGGCAACTTTTTTCGTTCATAAGATTTTAAAATAGGAAGGCTTATTCTGAGCTAAAAGCTGCAGCTTGCTGCATTTGGTAATACTTGCCCTTTCTAGTCATGAGATCCTGATGATTGCCATGCTCCACGATGTCACCATTCACCAAGACAAGAATCAAATCTGCATCCTGTATGATAGGCAAGCGGTGGGCAATAATAAAGCTTGTTCGCCCTTTCATGAGTTTGGCAAAGGCATCCTGTACCAGCACTTCTGTCCGCGTATCAATGGAGGACGTCGCCTCGTCTAAGATAAGAATCTTGGGAATAGCTAGAAAAACTCGGGCTATGGTCAAGAGCTGAGCCTGACCGACAGAAAGAGATTCTCCAGCATTTTCCAACTTGGTATCGTAACCCTGTGGCAACTGTTGGATGAAAAAGTCTGCATTGGCTGCTTTGGCAGCAGTAATCACCTGCTCCCGACTGCCTTCAGGATTTCCAAAGGCAATATTGTCATGAATGGTTCCTTGCTTGAGCCAGGTTTCTTGGAGCACCATACCAAACTGCTGGCGTAAAGAGTCACGACTATAGTCATAAATGGATTTCCCATCCAGCAAGATATCTCCCGAGTTAATGGGATAAAAACGCATGAGGAGATTGATAAGGGTTGATTTTCCAGCACCTGTCGGACCAACAATAGCCACCTTGCTACCAGCTGGAATATCAATAGATAAATCCTTAATCAAAATCTTTTCAGGATGGTAACCAAAAGAGACATGTTTAAAGGAAATAGCTCCTTTAACTTGGTCACTGGTCAAGACTTCCTTACCAGTTTCAGCCAGCTCAGTGCTATCTAAGACAGCATAGACACGCTCTGCGCAAGCAAGAGCACTTTGCAACTCAGCTAGCACTGAGGAAATATCGTTAAAGGGCTTAGTGAACTGTTGGACATAATTCAAAAAAGTCACTAAACGCCCGATAGTCAAGGTAGAGCCTATCATGATACGATAAGCTCCCACTCCAGCTAGAAGCGCATAAATGAGCGCATTTACAAAGCGAGTCGAAGGATTAACTGTTGAAGAATAAAAGATAGCTGACTGAGAATAACCTGCATAATTGGCATTAGCCTCGTGCATCCTTTGGATAAACTCTTCCTGAGCATTAAAGGACTGGATAATGGTCTGCTGGTTCAACGATTCTTCAATTAATTGTGTCTGAATCCCCCTCGTCTCTGTTTGCTTCTGGAAGAGATGATAGGATCTCTTGGCAATAAAACGTGAAATTACCATAGACAGTGGCGTCAACAGCAAGACTAAGAGAGTCATGAGGAGATGAATCTGAAGCATGGCTAGAATACTAACAAAAATCATCAAGACACCAATGAAAAATTGGTTAAAAATCATGGTCAAGGCAGCTGCCAACTGTTCGATGTCCGTGGTTACACGACTGACCATTTCTCCACTTCCTTGTCGATCCACAAAGGCAATCGGTAAACGATGGAGCTTATGGATGATTCGCTCTCGCAAGTCTCTGGTATAAGAAAAGATTAGGCGATTATAGAGGAGAGGATTGACCCACTGCACAAGGGTATTTCCTATGACCACCAAGATCATTTGGAGAAAAATCTGCCAAAAAACTGATGAAGAACCAGCCACCATGGCTTGGTCAATGACCTGCCCAATCAAGATAGGAAGATAAATTGATAAGGCAACCTGGGAAATAGTTCCTAGAAAGGCTAGGAAAAGGAGGAAGGGATGGCTTGCTAAATCTTTTGCCAAACGTTTGAGCGTCTGGTTTGCAGTTTGTCGTCTCATACTAGTCCTCCTTACCATGTTGGGATGCATTGATTTCGCGATAAACTTGACTGGATTTCATCAAGTCCTCGTGCTTGCCGATAGCTAGGAGCTCTCCTTTTTCTAAGAGGAGAATCTGGTCAGCCATCTGTAAAGTCGAGGTTCGTTGAGAGATCAAGATTAAACTGGTATTTGGCAGATTTTCTCGGATAGCTTTCAAGAGCTTGGACTCGGTAATAGTGTCCAGTGCCGAGGTTGCATCATCTAGGATGAGAAATGGAGCCTGACGCAAGACTGCGCGAGCGATGGACAAGCGTTGTCTTTGACCGCCCGAGAAATTTCGACCTCCTGCCTCAACTAGGGCATCCAAGAGTCCTTCCTTTTCACTGACAAAATCCTTAGCTTGAGCAATCTCCAAGGCCTGCCAGAGTTCTTGGTCAGTCACTTCTTGATTTAAGCCAAAAGTCAAGTTGGAACGAATAGTCCCCTTAAAGAGTTCGACCTTTTGAGGAACATAGGCAATCCAAGACCGCCACTGCTCAAGATTACGAGGGCTACGTCCATCTCGATAAAGGTCAATGCTCCCCTTGTCTGCTGGATAAAGGCCAAGGATGAGTTGCACCAAACTTGATTTACCAGAACCCGTTCCCCCAATGATACCAAGGATTTGACCTTGCTTCATATCAAAGGAAATGTCTCTCAGAGAAGGCTTGGCCGCATCAGGATAGCTAAAGGTCAGTTCTTGGACTTGCAAAACCTGATTTCTAGTAGCTTGCTTTTGTTCTAATTCTGAATGAATATCTTCTGGAACCTCAGCAAAGACTTCCTCGATTCGCTTGGCAGAGATATAGGACTGGTTGAGAGAATTGATCAGCATGGCTAGCTTGACCAATTCCACCAAGATCTGTAGTAGATAATTAATAAGGGCAATGAGAGCACCTTGACTGAGTAAACCTCCCTGAATTGAAACATATCCCTGCCAGATAATAACGAGGAGAGTTCCATTGACAATCAGATAGGTCAGGGGTGTTAATAAACTGGACCAGAAACCTGTCTTTTCTTGTAATCTAGCATAGACTTGGTTAAGGGTTTGAAAAATATGTAACTCTCGTTTTTCTTGACCAAAAGCACGAATAACGCGCATACCTTGTATTTGCTGACGCGTTTCTTGAACCAGTTGGTCCGTTTTCTTTCTGAGACTACTGTAGAGAGGATTGACCAGTCGAGAGAACCCTACAATAACAATGGTCAAAATGACAACCATGACCAAGAACCAGAAAGTCAGCTCAGCTGAAATGCGATAGGCCATAAAAATGGCTCCAAAAACGATAATAGGTGCTCGCAAAAAGAGGCGCAAGAATTGATTGATCCCAGTCTGAATCTGGTAGGTATCCGAAGTCAAGCGAGTCACCAAACTAGAAGTTGTCAAACGGTCTCTACTGTCCTTAGGTAAAGACAAAATATGACGATAAAGATCATCTGTCAGTCCTTTGGCAAATCCAACCGCAGCCTTAGCTGAGTAGAACTGGGCTATTAAGGCCACTACAACACCAATTACTGCAAAGATAAGAAGCAAACCAATCTGCATCCAGAGATGACCTTGATTTTTTTGGGGCAATGATTGGTCAACAATCCCAGCAATCACCATGGGAACCAAGAGCTCAAAAACAGCTTCTAACAACTTGAACAAAGGTGCTAAAATCGATTCTCTGATGTAGGGTTTAAAGTAAGATAATAGGTGTTTCATAGATCCCTTCTATTCATTTTCTAGAAATGAAGAAAGTGGGAAGCACCCACCCTCTCTGATTTATTTGTTTAAGTAAGGTAGTAGATAGCCATACCCTGCTTCTTCCATCTCATCCTTGGCCACAAAGCGCAAGGAAGCAGAATTGATACAGTAACGGAGGCCACCAAACTCACGCGGTCCATCTGTGAAAACATGACCCAAGTGAGCATTTCCTGACCGAGAACGAACCTCGATTCGCTCCATTCCATGACTCAGGTCCTTGTAATAATGAATCAATTCCTTGGAAATCGGACGGCTAAAACTTGGCCAACCACAACCTGAGGTAAACTTATCCTTGGCAAAAAAGAGTGGCTCACCAGTCGTGATATCTACATAAATTCCTTCTTCAAAGGTTTGGTCATAGGCATTGGTAAATGGAGCCTCTGTAGCAGCTTCTTGGGTGACACGATAGGACTCTTCAGTTAAGCTTTCCTTTAACACTTCTTGACTAGGCTTTTCATAGTTAGAGGCATCAATCAATGGCTTATCAGCATCGGTCACATCGATATGACAGTAACCTGAAGGATTCTTCTTAAGATAGTCTTGGTGGTAATCTTCAGCTAGAATGTAATGACGTAGTTTCTCCACTTCCACTGCAATCTTTCGCCCAAGCATGCGCTCCTGCTCCTGCACCACTGTGAAGATAGCTGGCAAGTCTGCTTCATCTTGGTAATAAATCCCAGTTCGATATTGGCGACCACGGTCATTCCCTTGTTGATTGATTGACAAGGGGTCGATGACACGGAAATAATAAAGTAAAATCTCTCTAAGTGCTACTTCCTTCTCATCATAAATTACTTGAACCGTTTCTGCATGGTCTGTTTCCTTGAGCAGCTGGTAATTGGTCGTTTCGACTTTTCCATTAGCGTAGCCAACACTGGTTGCTAGCACTCCAGAAATGCGTGAAAAATATTCCTCTAGACCCCAAAAACAACCACCTACTAGATAAATTTCTGCCATCTTTATTTCTCCTTTATCAAGTTTTTAACTAATACTCTTCGAAAATCTCTTCAAACCACGTCAGCGTCGCCTTACCGTAGGTATGGTTACTGACTTCGTCAGTTCTATCCACAACCTCAAAACAGTGTTTTGAGCAGCCTGTGGCTAGCTTCCTAGTTTACACTTTGATTTTCATTGAGTATAAACTTCTTTTCAAAAAAAGGATAGGAAGCCCTCTGGTCGAGAGTTTCCCCATCCTATCTTCTATTCTTTATTTTGCTTCGACACGGACACCTTGAGTATCAACCTTCAAGTCATGAAGCTTTCCTTTGAAGGGTTGCTTTTCCAATTCTGCCTTAATCGTTGGCATCTTGTCATGAGAAGCCAAGACCATAACTGTCGGCCCAGCACCAGAGAGGTAGGTTGCATAGGCACCATTTTCTTTGGCTACTTGCTTAATCGTCGCAAATTCTCTCACCAAGTCCTGACGATAGCGCTCGTGGAAGAGGTCTCCCTCGATTGCTTGCCCAGCAGTCGCCATGTCTCCTGCCAACAAGGCCGCAACCGCCACATTGGCGATAGAACTAGCTGCAACAGCTTCCTTATAGGACAATTTCTTAGGTAAGACGCCACGGCTGTCTCGAGTACGCAATTCATAGTTTGGAATATAGGCTAGGAAATCACACTCTGGGAAGTCTGCTACGATAGCAGAGACTTGCCCTTCAACGGAACTTGCAATAACGAGATTACCATAAATAGCTGGAGCCACATTGTCAGGATGCCCTTCAATCTTGGTCGCCAACTGCAATTTTTCATGATCCGACAAGTTTAGCTGACCCAGTTGGTTGGCTAGTTCAATCCCAGCAACGATAACCGAGCTAGAAGAACCCAAACCACGCGCCAAGGGAACATCACTGGTCATTTTCAAGCGTCTTGGTTGCAAGTCTGGTACAATTTGCAAAGCGATTTTGAGCAAGAGATTGCGCTCGTCATGTGGAATCCATTTGCCAATCTGGTGTTCAATCAGCCACTCATCTCGTTCTTCACATACCTCAATTTGAAGATACTTGGTTACAGCTACACCGACCGAGTCAAAACCTGGCCCAATATTGGCACTGGTTGCAGGTACAATAATTTTCATCTTATTCTCCTAGCACCTTGAAGGTATTCAAGAGGTAAAATTCTGAAACCTTCTTCAATTCAGCTGAGACATTTTCAAGCTGGGCTTTATTAATCTTGTGTGTGATGATCACGACACGCGCCTTGTCCCCCTCTTTGCCATCTTGGAGAATTTGCTTGAAGGAAATATCTTGAGCATTGAAGATTTCAGCCAATTTCAAGACCTGACCTTTTGAGTCTGGAGCCAAGATTGAGAAGTAGTAATTAGCTTTGACATCCTCAGGATTTGCCAAGACCAAGTCACGGCTATATTCGTTGAAGTCTTTGCCAATGGTTCCATCATTCAGGCGACGAACGATACGGACAATATCCGCCACAACACTTGTTGCAGTTGGTTTTTGACCAGCACCTGGTCCGTAGTACATAGACTCACCGATACCGATAGATTCTACAAAGACAGCGTTCATTACCCCATTTACACTGGCAAGTGGATGCGCTTTAGGAAGGAAGGTTGGAGTCACTTCTGCAGCAATTCCTGAAGAAGTTTCCTCGATAGAACCAACCAATTTCACTACATAACCCAAGTCTTGGGCTACAGCTACGTCTTCTGGTGTGATGTTACGAATTCCCTTGTGAGCTACATCATCAAAGGCAACCTTCATGCCAAAGGCAAATTGGCTCAAAATCACCATCTTGTAGGCTGCATCAATCCCATCTACGTCATTTGTCGGGTCGCTTTCTGCAAATCCTAGACGTTGCGCTTCCGCAAGAGCATCATCGTAAGACCAGCCTTCTTCCACCATCTTGGTCATCATGAAGTTAGAAGTTCCGTTGACTACTCCAAGCACGCGCGTGATTTTATCAGAAGCCAAGGAATTTGCCAAGGTACGAAGAATTGGAATCCCACCAGCTACTGCTGCTTCGTAGTAAAGTGCTACCTTGTTAGCTTTAGCGATTTCTAACAATTCTGCACCATGGACAGCCAAAAGGTCCTTGTTAGCAGTAACAACGTGTTTTCCAGCTTCCAAGGCACGAGTGATAAAGGTTTTAGCAGGTTCGATACGCCCCATCAATTCCACTACGATCGTAATGTCTTGATCTGACAAAATGTCATCCACATTGGTTACAAAGTTAAAGTTATTCCCTGCTGCAAGCAAGCGATTTTTCTCATCTTCATCCTTGACCAATACCTTAGCAACTTCAATCTCTGAATGTGCTGATTGATTGATTTTTTCTCCATTTTCCTTTAGGAGGAAAGGCACACCACTTGCAACGGTACCAAATCCTAGTAAAGCAATTTTAACTGTCATGTTTGTCTCCTCGAAATTTTCTAATATAGCCATTATAACAGAATTTTGTGAAAATTCCTATTATAGTAAATCACTATTTCAGTCTAGAAAAGAAAAAACGAATCTGATGATTCGCTCTTCTTAAAATCTAGAAATAGCTTTCCAGAAAGGATTATACAATCTTTTGTAGATTGAGCACAGCATCATGATTCATCAATACTTGGCCATACTCTTGCAAGACTGAACGACTGATGTCACTATCATCCGCAAACTCGCGCATACGGGCCAAAAGCCAAGCTGGATATGGACTTGGATGATTTTCAATATCCACTAAAATGGTCAAATAATAGCGCTCATTCATCTTGTAGAGTTCAGAAGTTTCCATCTCAAAAGTCACTGTCTTAGCAAAAGACACCAAGTCAGCCAACTTAGCAAAAGAAAGGATGTAGTAGATGTAAGGTTCTTTCTTGCTTTCAACTTCTTGTTCAGCCTGCTCCTGCTCTTCTTCCTTGGCTTCGACTTGCTCTAGAGATTGAATCGCTTCAATATCGTCCTTGGTTTTGTCCGCGATGCTTTTTTCCAAGGTTTTGATAAATTCATCTGGCGACATCTGAGCCAATTCTTCCATGTCTGGCAAATCCGATAAGTCTTCAAAATCTAGATTTTGGTCAATTTTTGATTTGGTTACAAAGACATCTACCTTATCAGGTTTTGGAGTCACACGGAAGCTCAACATACCTGTATCTAGAAAGCTCTCAGGCATCTCTAACTCATCCAAGATAGCATAAAAGAACTCTTCTGTTTTTTCTTGAGGGACGAGAAAGTCAGCAATCTCCATTCCTCGATCCATCAAATCCTCTAAAGACATCGTGATTTTTAAAGTTGTATCACTGATTTGTTTCATTTTCATTGCTAGTAACCTCATACTTTCAGTTCTATCTATTATACTAGATTTTTACGATTTTATCAAAAGAAGGCTCCTCTGTCGGGATAGATTTTCCATAGGGTAACTTCTGTAGAAGACTCTAATACTCTTCGAAAATCTCTTCAAACCACGTCAGCTTTATCTGCAACCTCAAAGCGGTGCTTTGAGCAGCCTACGGCTAGCTTCCTAGTTTGCTTTTTGATTTTCATTGAGTATAAAAGAAAATTTCTGCAGACAAATAGAAAAAGCCTTCAAAATCAAACTTCTTGTCCGACTTTGAAGACCTAATACATCAGAAAGCTTATAGTTTAAAGCTTGCTACACCGAGGATAGAACGATTTAAGTTTCTGAGAATTTGAAGACTTTGCTCAAATTTCTTATAACGAGTCACTCCGTACTCTTCAACAAGAAGGACTGTATCTCTTTCCAAAAGCGATGGCACATCTTGTAAATCGACAAAATGCATTCCTTTTAAAGACTCTTGATTTTGTTTCAATTTATCTAGGATAGCTTTGTTTGAGCTAACGATTGTTAATTCTTGCCCAGCATTTTTGTATGACAAGACATCTGCTAGGTTAGCAATTGTTGTAATCTCTGTTACAAAATCAATTTGATACTGAGAAAAATCACCTGCTCTATTGATTGTTGGATTAAAGAGATAAACCAATACATTTCCCATCACAACCAAAATCACACAGACTACTCCAATAACAGCTAAACGGAGAATCAAATTCTTCACATTCAATCCAAGCGCTGTCTCACCATTTGCATTCAATTCTTTAGAGTTGATGGTTTCCAATTTTTCAATTTTTACATTTGCATAAGTGTGTTTAAATTTCTCAATCAATCCATCAATTTTTCGCTCCAACAAGTCATTAGCATCTTTACTTGGTGTCAAAATTTTCACACCAACCCCTGCATCGTCAATCATATAGTAGACAGTCAGTTTTTTCCACCAATAATCATTCGTAGAATTTTTCAAGGTTGTTTCTGTCGTATCTAATTCACTGGCAATTTTTTTCAGTTCACTCGGTTCTACATCATTGAAAAGATAAGCTCCATTCAAATTCCCATCAATCAATTTACCATAGAAATCACTATAACCACCAATTTGGTGATTCAAAATCGTTTTGGATGAATCTTCTGGAGGAGTAATTTTATAGCTAAGATAAGTTGAATAACTTGTTGTGTCTTTGACAGTGTTTTTATTCTTAACTGCTTTAATTGTAAATGGTACAGCAATGAGAGCAAATAAAGCGATGAGAGCTAGAATATTTGCTTTTCGTTTTTTATAAAGATTTGCAAACAAATCAGCTACTGAATAATGTTCAAACATGATTTTTTTCTCCTTTGTTTAGTAGATACTGGTTCTCTTTTGTAAGCATTTTCGCTACGAATAGAATCACAAGAACAATTCCCCAGAATTGCATTGTAAATAAATTGAAGAAACTTTCTGAAAAGCTACTTCTTGGCATAAAGAATAGATTATTCAAGATGAGTAGGGACAAGGCAAATAGAATTGTTCTTGAGCGGTAGGCTACTTGCAACATGGCTATAAATAGCATACCGAGTAAGAGACTAAGTAGAAAGACTCCTATCATACCATAGTCTGTATACAACTCCATAATATAACTACTTCCGATACCATGTCCTTTCAAATATTCCTTATTCAAAACAAGATAGGATAGATTGTGGGCATAACTATTACTATCGATAGCTAGCTCTACACTATTGGTTGTATGCTCAAAGGCTTTTCCTCCGAAAATGGCCCCCAAACTCCCCCTTGCAAAATAATCAAGAACAGGACCAAAAGTAAAATTACGGAAATCTCGGTAAGGGAGGCTACTGTTAAATAGAAAACCTCGAGCCAAAACACCAAAACTGGTTCCTTGTTTATAGATAAAGTCAAGCAGGATATCCCAGAAACCTGTATGGGAAACTTGGACATTATCCCGTACATAATTGAGCACTCCCATCGCTAACATGAGAATAGGAGAACCTACAAAAATCGCTAACTTCTCTTTAAACCCAATCCATTTTCCCTTTTCTGTTTGCTCCCGCATAAAGTAATAAACGAAAGCAAATAAAATACTTAAAATAAAGGGATTGCGTGTCCCGATTGCTAAATGAATAGTATTAGCTGCAATAAAGGAGACAAGCACTGCTGTTGCCTGCCATTTCTTTGGCTTAGTTGCCAAATACATACACATTGCATAGACCGTAAATGTTGATAAGATATAGGTAAAATAAGGCAGTTTACTTTCAAAGTTTGCATAGTAGGTATAGTAGGAAGTCTGCAAGCGATACAGGAGTCGTTCAAATAAGCGAATAAAATAGAAAGGATAGGTTAGAAGAAAAACTCCTAGCGATACAAAGCGCAACCGCTTGATGTAAACCTCTTTTAGAGAACTTTCTATCTTCGATACTTGTATTTTCTTTCTAGCTATAAAATAGCGAGCTAGGAGCCCCCCTGTGGTCAATCCCAATATCGAAACCATGACAACTATAAAGGCAAAACGATAGGCTATGGGATGATAGGTATCCAAAGCGCCATCTCTAAAATAATCAATGGTCGGCCTTGATACCAGAAATACAAAAATAGTTAAAAAGAAAATAAAATGGATTAAGTAATACTTGATATCATTCCAACAAGCAATTAAGCTACTAACCAGTAAGAACAATAAAGTAGAAAGCAAGCTAACATTGTTATTATTAAACAGATATACAATTCCACTTACTAGCGTCAAGGCATAACTGACTATGGTCAAACTAAATAATAATCGTTTTCCATCAATCACTTGCTCACCCCCCGTTCTAATGTAATTTTTTAGATTTTTCAATATTTTTTAGTAATAAGAATCGGTATAAGGAAATATTTATGAATAGAGCCAAAGCACTAATTCTTCTCCCCTTGCGGAAAATTGGATTCCTAGCAATAGTAAAGGCATGGCCTTTTAAAAAACGATGAATCTGAGAATAGGCTTCAAATTGTTTATACTGATCATCTAGTAACATCTTATCCAGAATAAAGAAGTGGGCATAGGCCAATCTGAAAAAAGCAACCTCTTTCAAGTCAGGATAGTTTTTCACAACTTCATTGTAAAACTTTTGGTAGATATCAATATAAGCTAAATCCTTCTCTGCATAGGGTTTAGTCGTAATACTATCCCCTCTATGGAAATAGTAATAATAGGGTTTGGTATTAACAACGTACTTCTTAGCCAACTTGATTAAATCAAAATGATAATAAGCATCTTCATAAATCAATCCCTTTGGAAAGGATAGGGCAGTTGCAATCTCTCTCTTGACTAGCTTATTGCAGATCGTTCCAGGTATTTTTTCACCTATGAGGTATTCCCTCAGAAATGTTTGGGAATCACAGACAAAATAGTCATCCTGATTGGCTGACTGTGGACTTTCATCATTAGCATAGACATTCATAACACCACAGCTCGAAACATCCGCATTTTCTTGAATTAATTGCTCATATAAGCTCTGAATCATTTCTGGATGGATATAATCATCTGAGTCAATAAAAATCAGATAATCTCCGTGAGCCTGTTTCATTCCATCGTTTCGTGCTTGCGACAAACCTTCATTCTTTTTATGAAGCACTGACACCCTATCATCTAGTTCAGCGATTGAATCACACAAGCGACCACTTTCATCCGTTGCTCCATCATCAACAAGAATGATTTCCAGATTCTGATAGGTCTGCTTCTGAATGGAAGCTATCGATTTTTCTAGGTACTGCGCCACATTATAGACTGGCACAATCACACTGATTAATGCAGTTTCCATGCTACTCCTCTAATAGTTTTTCTACTTGTTCGATTTGTTTGGCAATTGTAAATTGTTGAATAAATTGGCTAGCCTCATTGACATCGAAGTTTGAGGCAGAAGTCATGTAGTTCGTAATTGCCTGAGCTGCTTCTTGATTGCTCTCAATGATTTGTCCAAATCGTCCTTCTTGGGATAATTCCTCAGCCCCTCCGACATCCGTAGAGACAAAAGGAAGTCCCAGACTCAAGGCCTCAACATACACTCCAGGAAAACCTTCTTGTTTAGACATAGACAAGAGAACTTTCATCTGAGACAAATACTGGTATGGATTTTTTTGATAACCAAGGAAATGTACATAGTCTTCAAGCTCATATTCTTTGACGCGTTTTTTCAGTTCCTCTTCCATATCCCCAGCACCGATAAAATAGAGATGATAGTTTTTTCCCTCTTGGTGTAATAATCGTATCACTTCCACCACACGGTCAGAACCCTTATTTTCCTCAATCCGTCCGATAGTACAGATACTTTGAGGCGCAATCTCGATATCGATCTTCTCTTGAGATTTTTCTAAAATAGTCTTAAAATCATATCCATTGTAGACCGTCTGTAATTTCGAAGCATAGTCTGGATAGACTTCCTTGATAGAATTGCTGGTTTTATTCGAAATTCCTACAATGGTATCCGCAGCATCCAACTGGCGTCTATGTGATTCTCTTTTGTAGCTATCTTTAAGAAATTCTTCGATACTTCCATGAATCCAAGAGATTTTATTGACTTCTTTTCTTTTAGAGAATAAAAGTGGAGGATTCATAATGGTAAAGGAAACTTCAACATCATAGTCATCTTTCACCAGTAAGCGACGTGTCAGTCTTGGAAAATAAATTCTCATTCTCCACAAAAGAGCTCGTAACCATCTGGCTTGGCGGTAATCCTGAAGAGATTTTAAAATGCATACATGTTTAGGAACAGATTCGTATCCCTTGTCAAAGTGCTCCATTTCAAGAATATCAATATCATACTTTTCTGGATTCAGATTTGAAACAATGGTAGATAGAATCTTCTCTGCTCCACCCCCGAGAGAAAAAGACCACATAAAAAATAATATTTTTTTCTTAGCCACCATATTCTCCCTTGTATTCTGTATAAGACTTATCCATATCAGCGATAACAGCATCATGATGTGGTAACTGCTTGTCTGCTGGTGGAGGTGTCATGTAGTCTCCAAAAGCAGTGCTGAGATAGGAATCATAGCCAACTGGAATAGGCATCTCTGTTCCTTCAAATGGCAAGAAAAGATTGTCTTCAAAAGATGCGATTGGGTACTTGTTTCGCATATAGCCAGGACCTGAGCATAATTCAGTGATTCCATCGCTCTCAGCTAGACTGTATTTGGTCATTTTTTTCTCAGCCTTTTTCCAAATGTGATAACGGAGAGATTTTGGCGTCACGCCCAGTAAAATACGGCTTCCCCATTTCATAAGTGCACCATGCTTTTCTGGAATAGTTTGGGCACAAAAGAGTGAATAAATCAAGGCCCAACGAACCTGTTTTTTCCGCTCAGCTGGATTTTTCGGATAATAATCCAAAGGTAACACATCTAAGGCCAGACCATGTGGCAAATCCAAATCCTGCTGATAAGGCTTAATACAAGTCGTTTCCTTGTCACGAATGGTAATAAAAAGATTGCGGTCGACAAAATCCTTATTACTCTTTGACAAGAAATAACGCTCATCTGCATAACGAGGCCATAATTCTGCTAATTTTTCATAGTCCTTACGGGGCATAAAAAAGTCTAGGTCGTCGTCCCAAGGAATAAACCCCTTGTTTCGAAGGGCACCAATAGCACCTCCTCCACAGAGATAACAGAGCAAATCATATTCTTTACAAAAGGCCACAAAATATTCAGCCATCTCCAGACTTCGATCCTGAATTGCTTTTAAATCAGTCATATTGTTCATTATTCTTTCTATCGTATCGTTTCATTATACCACAAATAAGGGGTGAAAATCTATTGCAGACTGTAAAAAATCAAAGCCTGATTGCTGGATAAATAGCCTTCAAACTTTGATTTTTCTGTCTTAACTTATCTCATTCCCATTTGAGCGAGCTTGGTTTGATATTTATTTTGATCGACCAGCAAGCCCAAGCCTCCATAAACATCATAGGCATCGACCCAATCACCTAGTTCTGGAACTGTTAATCTCTCAATGCCATTTTGCGCTCCATCTAGGAAGGATAAACCATTGGTCAGTAGGAAACTATAAGGAACATTCGTAGAGGTCATCCCAAAGACCTTGCCTAATGCTTCTGATCCAGTAAAGAGTTTGGTTGGATCCTTGAGTTGCTGCAGAACAGCTGTCAGCACTTGCTGTTGTCTCTTGGTACGACCATAATCACCTTCGTCATCATCACGGAAACGAGCATAATTTAGCAAGGTTGAACCGTTCATCTGCTGTTTTCCGACTTTGATGGTTTGGGTTGGAGACTCAGTCTCAGTAGCGTGTAAATCATCTCCGACTGTAGCTTCTGTTAGTGGGCGCCCATTCAATGTTGAAAATTGAGCATCAATTGTCACCCCATCAGGGAAAAGTGTGTCAATCGCTGTAGCAAAAGCCTGAAAATCGACCAAGGCATAGTACTTAATGTCCAAATCAAAATTATCTTTCAAAACTTGACGAACCATTTCTGCCCCTTTTTGCCCCTCTTGTTCTCCTAACTCATAGGCTACGTTTAACTTGTTATCCGTCTGTTTTCTACCGTTAATGACTTGACTGTAACCGTCTATATAAACCAAATTGTCACGCATAAAGCTGATCAGCTTGATTTTTTTATCTGAGCCACCAACGTTTAGAACCATAATCGAGTCCGTTCTCGTCTCAGCACTATTTTGGCCAATCCGTCCATCTGTTCCCATAATCAAGATATTAACCCCATCCTTGGTATCTTGACCATGAAAAACTTCTACTTGAGCTGCCTTAGCATTGGCAGGTTTATTTGGATCAGCATTTGAATAGCCTTTTAGGAACATAAAAATCATGCCAAAACCGACACAGGCTAGAAGAGCAAGCAATCCTGCAAAAATGCGCCCCCAACGAATCTTACGTTTCTTGGACTTAACCTTTGGAAGAGAATGGCTTTTCTGGTATTTTTTTGCACGACTACGGTTACCATAGGATGGAAGAGGAGACTGATTGACTGGTTCCATGAAAGACTCTTCCAAATCGTGATTTTCATTATGAATTTCTGGAGAAACTTCACTACCGCTAGCCATATTTAACTTACCTTGCAGGTAAGCAAACTCCTTTTTCTCTCGCTCATTGAGGTAATGAATGTTCTTAAAAAGATAGTCATAACGCAACTGCTCGTGATGGCTTAAAGGATTTTCTTTACTCATCTTCTCTCCTTTCCATGGTCTGATATTGGATAAATAGGATAGGCACCTAGTACTTTATACTGGATTCCAATCGCTTCTAATTCTTTTTGGGCAAAGTGGACCAAGTCCTTATCGGCATAATCCACATCGATAATGAAAAAGTATTCGCCCAGTGCTGTCTTGAGTGGACGGCTTTCAATTTTTGTTAGGTCAATTCCTCGCCAAGCAAAGGTCGATAGAGCCTTATAAAGGGCACCTGGAAGGTTGTCAGGTAAGGTCAAGGCCAAACTCATTTTCTCAGTTTGTGCTTTCAATGGAATACTAGGTTTTTCAGCTCCTAAAACCCAGAAACGTGTGAAATTGGCTTCCATTTCCTGAATATCCTCAGCAATCAGTTCTAAGCCATATTCTTCGGCAGAACTTCTAGGTGCAATGGCTGCATAAGGCTGGTCTGGATGTTCAGAAATAAAGCGGGCCGCATAGGCTGTACTAGCAGTCACCTCGATTTGGGCCTCTGGATATTGTTCATCGATGAATTTCTTACCTTGAGCCAAGGCCTGTGGATGTGAAAAAATCTTTTCAATCTTAGTGTGACCTGGAACCACCATCAACTGCTGATGAATAGGCTGAACGATTTCTGACACTGCTTGAATGCGAGCCTGATGAAAAAGGTAGTCCAAGGTTTCATGAACACTACCCTCGATAGAATTTTCAACTGGCACCACAGAATAATCCACCAAGCCTTGCTCATAGGCCTTGATGACATCTGTAATATTGGCAAAGGCCTGCAATTCCTCCTGAGGAAAAGCTGTCTGCACAACGTGGTGTGAAAATGATCCCTTGGGACCTAGATAAGCAATTTTCATCTCAGTTCCTCTATAATTTCCTCTGGGCTTAACCTGGTCACATCCAAAATCCGACTAGCCACTTCCTCATACCAAGCCTGTCTTTCTTGGAAAATGCCTGCAAGTTCTTCCTTGCTATTATTTAGAAAAAGCGGGCGCTGATTGTTCTTATCAGCTGCGATACGATGATAGAGGGTTTCAAAATCTGCTTTTAGGTAGATATTATCAGAATTGGTCTTGAGTAAGTTGCGATTTCTCTGAGAAATAACCACTCCTCCACCAGTTGACACAACTTGATCTCTTTGTAGTAAATCAGCTAGGACTTCAGACTCTATCTGACGAAAGGATTCTTCTCCCTTTTCCGAGAAAAATTCCGCAATGGACATGCCTAAGCGCTTCTCTATCAGAGCATCCATATCGAGATAATCTGGGTCCAAGCCTCTTGCAATAGTCGATTTGCCAGCCCCCATAAATCCGAGTAATACCTTAGCCATGAATCAAGCTCTCCAAATCATCAAAGAAGCTAGGATAGCTGGTATTGATAGCTTCAGAACGGTCAAGATCCACCTCTCCATCTGCAACCAAGAGGGCTGCAATGGCTGTCATCATTCCGATACGATGGTCTCCAAAAGTATTGACTCTAACACCGTGAAGGGCTGATTTCCCTTTGATAATCATTCCATCAGCTGTAGGAGTAATAGCTGCTCCCATGCTATTTAAAGCGTCTGCCACCACCTGAATGCGGTCTGTTTCCTTGACCTTGAGTTCCTCAGCATCCTTGATAACTGTTATACCTTGAGCTTGGGTCGCAAGTAGGGCGATAACTGGCAATTCATCAATCAATCGTGGGATCAAAGCACCACCAATCTCTGTTCCTTTCAAGTCAGAAGACTCAACAGTCAAGGTTGCAGATTTAGCGACTGGATCAATTTCAGTAACTTCTAATTTTCCACCCATGGCGCGAATGACATCAATGATACCTGTACGCGTTTCGTTGATGCCCACATTTTTAAGCACCACACGAGAGTTTGGAACAATCAAACCTGCGACCAACCAAAAGGCTGCACTGGAAATATCTCCTGGAACAACCACCTTTTGTCCTGTCAATTTTTGTGGTCCTTGGACTGTGATTTTTTTGCCCTCCACACTTAAATGGCCACCAAATTGTTGCAACATATCTTCAGTATGATTACGGGTGCACTCTTTTTCGATAATTACGGACTCTCCCTGAGCCTGCAAGGCCGCAAACATCAAGGCTGACTTGACTTGGGCAGAGGCAATTGGCAACTCATATTGAATAGGTCTTAGGATTTTCGTCCCTTTTAAACGCAAAGGAGGCAAGTCTCGCTCAGTTTGCCCTGAAATGTTAACACCCATTTTTTTCAGCGGAATCGTCACACGGTCCATAGGACGCTTGGAAAGACTGTCATCTCCAAACATTTCTACTTCAAAGTCTGCACCAGCAAGGACACCTGAAATCAGGCGAATCGAAGTTCCAGAATTTCCCATATCAAGAGCATTTTGCGGAGGTTTTAAGCCATCCATGCCTACACCTTGAATAGTAATAACCCCATCTTTGTCCTCAATTTCAACACCAAGGTCACAAAAAACCTGCATGGTCGAAAGAACGTCTTCACCTCGCAGAATATCATAAACCTTGGTCTCACCCTCAGCCAAACTTCCAAAGATAATAGAACGGTGACTGATAGACTTGTCACCTGGAACTCGGATACTGCCGTGTAAGTGGCGAATGTTTGTTTTTAGTTTCATACTAGACCTCATACTTGCAATACTTTTACCTATTTTATCATAAAAAGCCAGAAATTCCTTAAAAATTTCTGACTTTATGATAGTTATTTTCTTATTTTAGCAATTCTGAAACTGGTTCGAAAACAATTTTTTCAATGTCAGAAAGGTAAATTGCCAATTGTTGTTGCTTGGTAAAGAATTCTGACAAGAGGCTATTCCCCTGAATCTGCTTGCCAAAACCTTCCATCTTAGCTTGGAAGGAAGCATCTGGCATTTGACCTGTCTGCGCTAGTTTTTGAATTTCCTCTTGAAAGGCAACATATTCTGTAAAAATTTTGCTTGCCTCAGCATCTGCTGAAATAGCATCTTTAGCTGCTTTAACAGCCTTGTATTCTGATAATTCGCGTAGACCGCGACTGAGTTCGTTTGCACTATCGTAAATATTTGACATGATTTTCTCCTTACTTGATGACGACTGTGTAGTCGGTATTTTCTGTTATGAGATGCTCAGCTCTTTCCAAGTCTTGAGCATTTTTAAATGAAATTTGTAGGATTCCGTGAATATCTTCACGGTTTTCCTCATTGATGTGAATATTAACCAAGGAAGTTCCACGTAGCAGTTCCAAAATCCTCAAGATGACATCTTCTTCATCGGGAACGTCAACATAGAGGTCGTAAGAACTGTCCACACCGCCACGCTTATGTATTTCCATGGCCTGACGTTGCTCACGCGCTTGGTTGAAAAAATTCCAGATTTGCTCCTCATCTCCCTTGCTGATGGCCTGACCAATCTCTTCCAAACGCTCCTTAAAATCCTCAATTCGGTCCAGAATAGTCTCACGATTGGACAAAAGAATGGAAGTCCACATACCTGGCTCACTTTCCGCAATTCGAGTCATATCTCGGAAACCACCGGCCGCAAAGCGCCTTGCCATCTCATGTTCTTGAGCATAAACCGCAGTCTGTTCCATGAGACTGGAAGCCAGAATATGAGGAAAATGGCTAATCTGAGAAGTGACTCGGTCATGCTCCTTGGCATCAATCTCTATAAAGCGAGCGTGAAGACCTGAAAGCAGATCCTTCATTTCCTCAAGTGTGTCAGGACTTGTCAGACTCGAAGGCGTGAAAATATAATAGGCATTTTCAAAAAGATTGACATCCGCAGAAGCAGCCCCTGTCTTGTGACTACCAGCCATGGGATGGGCCCCGACAAAACGAACAGCCTTGCCAGACAAATACTGCTCCGCTGCATCTACAATGGCTGACTTGGTTGAACCAGCATCTGAAATAATGACGCCTTCTTTTAAGTCCAAGTTAGCCAACTCCTTAATGAAAGCAATGGTTTGCTTGATTGGCAAACTGAGAATAATGATATCTGCCAAAGGAGCAAAACTAGCAAAATCATCCGTTGCACGGTCAATCATGCCTTCTTTCAAGGCAATATCTCTCGAAGCTTGACTGCGATTATAACCTAAAATTTCATAATCTGGATGATCACGTTTGATACCAAGGGCCATAGAGGCACCAATCAAACCAAGACCTGCGATATAGACTGTTTTTGCCATAGGAACTCCTTAATAGTTCTTTGTATAGTCTCGGTGTTTGGCCACTGCTTCTTTTAATTCCTCTAGATTGTCTGATGAGAATTTTTCAAGGATTTCTTGTGCCAGAACCGTTGCCACAACGGCTTCCATGACAACACCTGCTGCTGGAAGAGCCGTCGGATCACTTCTCTCCACAGTTGCCTTGTAGGGTTCGTGGGTTTCGATATCCACACTCATAAGTGGTTTGTAGAGAGTAGGAATGGGTTTCATCACGCCTCGAACAACGATAGGTTGCCCATTAGTCATACCACCTTCAAAACCGCCAAGATTGTTGGTACGGCGAGTATAGCCGTCTTCTTTAGACCAGAGAATTTCATCCATGACCTGGCTACCTTTACGATAACCAACCTCAAATCCAAGACCAAATTCCACCCCTTTAAAGGCATTGATAGAGACAACTGCTTGGGCAAGTCTGGCATCTAATTTTCTGTCCCATTGGACATAGGAACCAAGACCAACTGGAACACCTCCAACGACTGTCTCCACAACCCCACCGATGGTATCACCGTCACGTTTGATTTGGTCAATATAATCCTTGATTTCCTGTTCCCGTTCTTGGTTGACAATAGAAACTTCAGACTGGGCAGCTCTTTCCTTAATCTCAGCAACTGTGAGATTCTCAGGAACATCGATTTCCTTGCCACCAAAGACTACGACATGGTTGGCAATCTCCATATCCAGCTCAGCCAAGAGGCGTTTGGCTACTGCGCCAACTGCCACCCGCATGGTGGTTTCACGAGCTGATGAACGTTCTAAAGAATTTCGCAAATCGTCAAAACGGTACTTGATGCCCCCAACCAAGTCGGCATGACCTGGACGTGGATGGGTGATTTTCCGTTTGCTTTTAAGGCGATCTTCAATGTCCTCCGCAGACATAATATCTAGCCATTTTTGGTGGTCCTTATTGATGACATCCATGGTAATAGGCGCCCCAGTAGTCCTCCCATGGCGAACACCCGAAGTAAAGATAACTTGGTCGCTCTCAATCTTCATACGACCACCGCGGCCGTATCCACCCTGACGACGTTTCAGGTCCTCATTGATATCCTCTGCTGTCAAAGGTAGTCCAGCTGGAATTCCTTCAATGATAGCCGTCAGACGGGGACCGTGTGATTCTCCTGCAGTTAAATATCTCATACACTCTCCTTATTTTACCAAGTAGTCTTTCATCTCTTCCAGAGAAACTGGGTGGATGGTTGCAGAACCAAGCTCTGGCACCAAGACCAATTTCAAGGTATTGCCACGCGCTTTCTTGTCATGAGTCAAAGCCTGATAAAGCTTGTCAACATCCCAGCTTTCATAGTCAACAGGCAAGCCAAATTTCTGACACATTTCTGTGATGGACTGGGTAATGCCAGCTGGCATGAGACCCTTTTTCTCAGCAACCTTGGAAATCTGCACCATGCCCATGGCCACAGCTTCTCCATGCATGACCTTACCATAACCTGCAGTTGCTTCAATGGCATGGCCAATAGTGTGGCCAAAGTTGAGGTAAAGGCGTACACCGTTGTCCAACTCATCCTCAACTACCATCTTACGCTTGACCTGACAAGAATGTTCAATCAAGGTCTCTGCATGTTCCAGAATGCTCTCAACAGAACAATCCAGCTCCGTCAAAAGAGCCCACAGTTCTGGATCCTCAATCAAGCCATACTTGATAACCTCACCCATCCCTTCAATCAACTCTCTTTTTCCAAGCGTTTCAAGAACAAGTGGGTCAATCAAAACCCCATCTGGTTGGGCAAAGGTCCCCACCATATTTTTAGCAAATGGAGTATTAACACCTGTCTTTCCGCCGATAGAAGAATCAACCTGGGCTGTCAAGCTAGTCGGTATCTGAACAAAATGAATGCCCCTCATATAGGTAGAGGCTACGAAACCAGCCAGGTCTCCAACGACACCACCTCCGAGAGCCACTATTCCATCGCTACGAGTCAACCCCTGCTTAACTAGAAATTCATAGACTTTCTGAACAGTAGTTAAATTCTTTCGTTCTTCCCCTTCTAAAAAATCAAAAACAGCTACCTGAAAACCAGCATCTTCTAGGCTGAGCTTGACCTTCTCTGCATAAAGAGAAGCTACATGGTTGTCTGTCACAATCACTACCTTTTGTGGTTGCCAGAGTTCTCGCAACCATCGACCAGCCTGAGCCAGACAGCCTTTTTCAATCTGAATATCATAAGGATGATGAGGAATATCGATTCTGATTTTCATAGGAGAATCTCCCTTTCTTTATTGGTATTTTTCTGTTAAGGACTGCCAAATTTCTTCTGTTGGCATTTCCTTTCCTGTCCACAGTTGAAAAGCTTCTGCAGCTTGATAGAGCAACATTCCCAGACCATTGACAACTGGATTCCCCTGACTTCTAGCCCATTTCAAAAATGGTGTTTCAAAGGGTTGGTAAATGATATCTGCTACTAAAAGAGTTTCTGATAGGACAATGTTTTCAGGAACTGGAGATGATTGACCATCCATGCCCACACTGGTCGCATTGACAAGTAAATCCGACTCAGCAATCCTTGCTTGCAGTTCAGAAACATCTTCTAAAGCATACAAGTCCACTTTAAAGCCTGTCTGCTCCTGTAACTTGTTCAGGTAAGGTCTTGTTTTTTTCATAGAAACTGAACGAACAAAGACCGAAATCTGACTGACGCCGTCCAAAATAGCTTGCGCTATAATGGACTTGGCAGCACCACCTGCACCCAGCAGGGTCATCTTCTTACCTGAAATTGTAAAAGAAGGCAAGCTCTTAAAAAATCCCTTGCCATCTGTATTATATCCAATTAAATTGCCATTCTCATTGACAACCGTATTAACCGCACCAATCAAGCGCCCTTCATCGCTCAGCCCATCCAAATAAGGAATCACCTGCTCCTTATAGGGCATGGACAGGTTAATGCCAAACATCTGGTAGCGACGAATATTGGCCACTGTTTCTGCCAAGTCACCCGCTTCAATCTCCCAAGCCACGTAAGCACCATTGGTAGCTGTCGCCTCAAAGGCACTATTGTGGATAAAGGGGGAAATAGAATGCTTAATAGGATTGGCAACAACGGCAGCTAAACGTGTATAGCCATCAAGCTTCATCCAAAATCTCCCGAATTTTTTTCATGTTAGCTAAGGAAATCTGACCTGGGGCACTTGCCTCATCTAGACTAGCAAAAGACCAGCTAGAACCCGTCACATCCGCAGTGATACGAGAGACCTTGCCCACCTTGCCCATAGAAATCGTCACATATTCCTGCTCAGGATTGAGGATTTTAAAGCCTCGTGTATAGTTCATCAAGTCTAGCACATCCTGCTCCGTGTGAGCCATAACCGCAACCTTAACAAGTTTTGGATTTAAGCTCGTCAACTCTGACAAGATTTCCATCATATTTTCAGGTGTTTCTTGGAAATTGTGGTAACTCAAAACCAGATTTGGGAAGTCCAGCATTTCCTCAAAAACATCCTTGTAGCTGTAATACTCAAAATCAATATAGTCTGGTTGATAGAGTTGCGCCACTTCCTTGATTAGATGGATATATTCTTCTGGAGAAAGGTCGATTTGTCCCCCTTCAGAGCGAGTTCGCAACGTGAAAACCAACTCACGGCCTGCGAATTTTTCAAAAATAGCTGGAGCCACCTGCAAAATCGCTTCCTTAGGCAGATAGTCGGCACGCCATTCAATGATGTCGGCATCCAGATATCTCGTGGCATCCAGGGCCTGAGCTTCCTCTAAACTTCTTGGCATTACTGAAACGATTAATTTCATTTACTAACCTTCATACTAATCACCTTGAGGTAATTACTACTTTCATCTTTTTTATTATAGGCAAAATCTGCTGGAAGACCGTATTTATTTAAAATCTGGTAACTTCTTCCTGCAAAGCCTTTATCAATTTGTTCTGTAAATTTCTGGCGGGATACATTGGCAGCATTGGTGCTGGCAATAATAATACCGCCCGGATTTAAAATCTCAAGACTCTGGGAAATCAACTTATGATAATCCTTGGCCACAGAGAAAGTTTGTTTTTTGTTCCGAGCAAAGCTAGGCGGATCTAGGACAATCACATCATAGGTCAAGCCTTTTCGCTTGGCATACTTGAAATACTCAAAAACATCCATAACTATAAAACGATGGTCGTCTGTGCTGATTCCATTAGCCTGAAAATGCGCTTGAGACAATTCTCGTGAACGTTTAGCTAGGTCAACCGAAGTAGTCTGGCTTGCTCCTCCCATGGCCGCAGCCACTGAAAAGGCTGCTGTGTAGGAAAACATATTGAGCAAGGATTTACCCATAGCCAATCCATCCACTAAACTACCGCGAACTTCATGCTGGTCTAGGAAAATCCCTGTCATCAAGCCATCGTTCATAAAGACTTGATACAGAACACCATTTTCCAAAACAGTGAAAAAGTCAGGTGCTTCTTGACCATAAACATGGGCAGATTCATAGTCCAAACCCTTAAAACGGATCTTCTCATATGCTCCTAAAATCTCAGGAAAAACCTGTCTAAAAGCTTCTGAGATGGTCTGACGAATCTGATAAACATAAGAGTTATACCAAGAAAAGACGGCATAGTCGCCATAAAGGTCCACTGTCAGACCGCCAAAGCCATCTCCCTCTTGGTTGAAGAGACGAAAGGCAGTTGTCAATTCATCTTGATAGTAGGCACTTCTCTTTTCTTTAGCTTGTCTAAACAGCGTTTCAAAGAAAGCTTGATTAAAGGTCACCTTGTCTGTGCTCACAAACCAGCCCAAGCCCTTGTTTTGCTGAGAAATGTAGGCAGTCCCTAGAAAGTTTCCATCTTGACTATGAACTTCTACTTCCTGATCCTTAAGATTGACATTCTCAAGGTCGCTAGCTTCTAGTAAAACTAGCCCTTTAGCGAGCTTCTTTTCAACCCTTTTGCTGACTCTTATTCTATTCATAGTCACTATTATAGCAAATTTTGTGACAATTCTCAAAAAAGAAACTACCCTTGCTTTTTTACTCTAGTTTTAAAAAATGGTATACTAATACTAATAAAAACTTAGGAAGTAATTGTGTGAGAATCAATTTTAACAAAATCCAAAAAGCCATGGGTACCAGACTGGGTTTTGTCCTAACCCTTTTAATCCTCTATTGGCTCAAAACCTTATTAGCCTATACCGTTGACTTCAATTTAGATATTCAATTGGGTAAATTGCAGGGAAATTACCTTGCCTTTATCGCCTTTTTTAACCCCCTTCCTTTGGGACTCCTCCTGCTGGCTCTAGCCCTCTATGCTCGCTCAACCAAGGCCTTTTACAGTCTTAGTATAGCTATTTACAGCCTTTTATTCATTTGGCTCTATTCTAATATTTTTTACTATCGAGAATTTAGTGACTTTATCACGGCCAATACCATGAAAGTGGTCAGCAAGGTATCTGTTGGTACTGCGGAACTAGAGTTACTACGCCTTTGGGATTTCATCTATTTTATGGATTTCCCACTGCTGGCTTATCTTCTCTATAAAAAGCTCATCCAGCTGGACAGGAGACCTTTCAAATTCCGCTCCAGTGTTGCTATCACTGCTCTCTCAGCCCTGCTCTTTTCAGCTAACCTTTTCTTGGCAGAGATTGAACGTCCCGATCTCCTATCGCGAGGATTTTCTAATTATTATATTGTCCGCGCCCTCAGTTTGCCAGCCTTTTTAGGCTATAGTGCCAACCAATCCTATAGCGCCAACAAGGAACGCGCCAAGGCCTCTGAGACCGACCTGCAACCCATTACAGATTATGTCCAAGAACATTCTGCTAAGCCCAATCCAGACTATTTTGGCTTGGCCAAAGGGAAAAATGTGATTTATCTCCACTTGGAGAGTTTCCAGCAGTTCCTACTGGACTATAAACTCAACATAGATGGAACTGATCATGAAGTCACTCCCTTCCTTAATTCACTCTACCATTCGCAATCAACCCTAGCCTTTTCGAATATCTTTAACCAAGTCAAGGCTGGTAAGACCTCAGATGCGGAAACCATGCTGGAGACTGGTTTGTTTGGACTTGACCAAGGTTCCTTCATGGTCAACTATGGAGGTACCAATACCCAGCAGGCTGCGCCTTTTATCCTATCAAAAAATGGCTACCAATCAAGTGCAGTCTTTCATGGTAATATTGGGACCTTCTGGAACCGAAATACAACCTACAAACAATGGGGCTACCAATACTTCTTTGATGCTTCCTATTTTACCAAGCAAGACAGTAGCAATTCTTTCCAATATGGTTTAAATGATAAAATCATGATGAAAGATTCTATCCAATATCTAGAGCACTTGCAGCAGCCTTTTTATGCTAAGTATATCACGGTGTCCAATCACTATCCCTATGCTAGCAATCTGACAGGCGATGAGCTTGGTTTCCCACTGGCTAAAACCAAAGATGAAACCATCAATGGCTACTTCCAAACGGCTAACTATCTGGATAGTGCTATCAAGGCCTTCTTTGACTATCTCAAAGAAAGTGGCCTCTATGAAAAATCCATCATCGTCATCTACGGAGACCATTATGGAATTTCTAACTCCCGCAATCCTGACCTGGCTCCCTTGATTGGCAAGACTTCTGAGAACTGGTCGAATTACGACAATGCCATGTTGCAACGAGTGCCTTTTATGGTGGTCATGCCTGGCTATGAAAAAGGACAAATCATCAATACCTACGGTGGACAAATCGATATCTTACCGACTCTCGAACACCTCCTTGGTATTGAGTCCAATTCCTTCCTTCAAGTTGGACAAGATCTTCTGTCTCCAGATCATCAAGAAATCGTTGCCTTTCGGACTGCCAATTCCTTCGTTACACCAAAATACACCAGTTATGACGGACGAACCTACTATACTGAGAGCGGTCTTGAAATCAGCAATCTTGATGAACAAGCTCAGACTGAACTAGACATTGTTCGGCAGGCAGCCAGCCAACAGCTGAAAATCAGCGACCAGATTCAAACTGGCGATTTGATACGTTTCTACCAAGCAGATCATCTTGGAAAAGTTGATACAGAAAGTATTTCTTACCTCAATTCTTTACCAATTCTTCAAAAGATTGAGCAGGAAAAAGGTAGTCAATCAACCAGTCTCTTTAACCAACGACAAGGTAAGACCAGTACTGACCTTTTCAAGGCACCAAGTTACCAAGAACTCCATCCAGAGTCGGCAGAAACCGAATCAAAATCACAATAAAAAATGCTCTTCCGTCTTGGAGGAGCATTTCTTTTTATAAAATAAAATTCAACGAAAATCAATGAAGAAACTAGCCTCAAATTTACTATGATATTGTAGATAGATAGGCTGTATCAGTAATATGTGTCTGTCAAATTTAGTGACAAAGATAATAGAATAAAGTTGAGAAGTCATAGAGAGAAGATAAATCAGCTTCAGTAGATATCTGGAAAATTTGATTTTATAGAAAAGCCTTTTGTTACAAACTCAATATACTATCAATAAATAATATTATAGAAGCAACAATAATTAAAATTTCACCTATCTGCATAATTCTATTTCGAACTCTAAATATATGTTCTATCAAAAACACTTGGATCACACACATTATAGGAATTAACGTTTTTGAAATTGAAAAATATCCAAATAAATAAACTATAAACAACAATAATAGAACTATATTACATTTCTTATTCAAAACATTCCTCCCTATATTTTTAATTACCAATCTTAATCATTTACAACTACATTCTAACAAACTATAAAAGCGTTTGTCGAATTGAATTTATCAAGCAAACGACCAACTAGCTCATCTTTTTTCTATTTCTGTCAATATACGTGACAGGTAGTAATGATAGCCAAAAATAGCAAGAGCTAGCAAGAGGATAAGAACTCCTACTCCCAAGCTGATGGCAAGGACAGGGGCGAGAGACTGAACCAAGAATAAGCTCCCTATTACAAGGGCCATTAAGATTGCACTATAAACCAAAATCAAAACAATTGCTACTATACGATTTGAACGGTTCACCAAGTCCGTAATGCTACTCCAATTGGTTGACAGATTTTTCACGTCCTTAAAGTAATTGTGGTAAGAAAGGATGACACTGGCAAGGGTCCAGACTACAAGAAGGTAAATCATCGAAAGGATAGGCAAGCCTAAATATAGAGAAAGGCCAAGTAAAATCAGAACTGGTAAAAAAGACTGGACAGCAAATATAATCCAAAATTTCACTTTCACATAACGAGCAAAGTCAAAGGGTAAACTCTTAAGAAACTCAACATTTTCCCTCTCCAAGGACAAGGCAATTGAATGCAGGCTGGTAATATTGTTATTGACAACTGCTATAAAGAGAGCTATAAAAAACAAGGGTAACCAGTATGGAGGATGAATGTCTGGAACTATCTGAGAATCTCGGATGTTGGAAATCAGACCAATCATCATGAGATAAGGAAGGAAAGCACTTGTAAAAAGCACTGTAACCACACCAGTTCCCTGTCCCAAGAGGGTGAGGTGGTAGCGTAAAACCATACGGAAAAAGCCCTTTTTATTAGTAGTTGAAATTCTCTCCTTATTGCGACGTTCTTTCTTGACCTTCTCCTCACTGTTAAGCAGAATCACATCATAAAAACGAGGCAAAACCTTCTTTTTGGTCAGGTAAAGCAAGAAAAGAGTTAGAATTATCCAAGCGAGCAGACCTAGGATGGCTTCTATCGAAAAAGGCCCCACTGCTATTTTGTAAAAGATATGAAGAGGATAAAGGAGAAATGGAATGTCTCTAACTTTGTCAACAATACTTCCAAAAGTCGACTGTAGAAAGAGGACAAATATTAAAGGTATGAGAACCCCTATCCCAATCATCACATTCGAAAAAATAGACTGATACTTTCTGAAAACCGTAGTCTGAGCCAAGAAATGTACTGCCACTACCATCACTAAAGTAACAGAGACAAATAATAAGGCCAAGGACAGCAGCATCAAAGGCAAACCCAGCCATAGAGAAGGAGCTAGCCTAATATAGAGGACTAGAAAATAAGCTAGGATTGGTACAATTCCAGGCAGAGCTGGCAAGAGGACAGACAGTCCTTTTGCAATTATAATCTCTGATTCTTTAAAGGCATAGGGTCTATACGATACCAAATCCTTACTCTCATAAAAGACATTGTAAAATGCAGTGAAAGAAGTTGAAAAGGCCAGCACCAGTAAAATAGCAACCATGGTACTAAAAAAACTTGGTATTTCCTCAAAAGGAAAACGAAAGGCTATATTTATAAACATGAAAAGCATCAAGAGACTGGAAAAAATGTAAGAACTTAGGACTCTAGCGGAAACATTTACTTTTTTTCCAGGATTTTTAGCTTGCTTCTTTCGTAGGTTAGCCAGATTAGCTTCTTGAGATGAATAGAGGATATTGATATCAACTAACTTTTTAATGACCTTGAGACGCATCTGAAACCTCCTCTTTTCTACCAGCAAGGCTAAGGTAGATACTTTCCAAAGACTGGTCTGGGTTGTCTTTTCTCAAGTCCTCTACGCTACCACAATAAATCAAATGCCCCTTTTTCAAAATGGCAATCCGATCACAGACCTGCTCGGCTACCTCTAGGACATGGGTTGAAAACAAGACTGTCTTGCCTTTTTGTGCGTGTTCCTTCATCATTTGCTTCAAATCAAAGGCAGCCTGGGGATCCAAACCAGTCAAGGGTTCGTCCAAAACCCAAATATCGGGATCGGATAAGAGTGCTCCGATGACAAAGACTTTCTGACGCATTCCGTGAGAAAGAGTTTCAATAACCTGATAACGATTTTCAGCAAAATCAAAAACGTTCAATAGCCTAGCTAGACTAGTCTCCAAGTCAGAGCTAGTCAGATCATAGGATGAAGCAATCAATTCCCAAAATTCATTGGCCGTTAAGCGTAAAAATAAGTCAGGCGAGTCTGCTACGTAGCCAATCTTTCGTTTGATTGCCAAGCGATTTTCCGATAACTCCTGACCGTCTACCAAAATACGACCACTGCTGGGTGAAATGATACTGACTAATGATTTTATAGTGGTCGATTTTCCAGCCCCATTATGGCCAATCAAGCCCATAATCTCTCCATTTTCAATCTGCAGATTGAGATTGCTCAAGGCCTCTTTATCACCATACAACTTACTAACATTTTGAAATTCAATCATGAGAAATCTCCTCTCTTTATCTATGTAATTTACTATAATTATAGCGCTTTCATTTTAAAAATCAACATTTTATATAAAATAGCCAAAAACTTATTATTCAGTTTTACGCAAACGTTTGAGCTAACCGATACTTTATGATAGAATAAAGAACAAGATTGACAAGTAAGAGGAAACATCATGCAAAATCAAACACTCATACAATACTTTGAATGGTATCTGCCCCACGACGGCCAGCACTGGACACGTCTGGCTGAAGATGCTCCACACCTAGCTGATCTCGGTATCAGCCATGTCTGGATGCCACCAGCTTTCAAGGCTACCAATGAAAAAGATGTCGGCTATGGGGTCTATGACTTATTCGACCTAGGAGAGTTTAATCAAAAAGGTACTGTCCGCACCAAGTATGGTTTTAAAGAAGACTATCTTCAAGCCATTCAAGCTCTAAAAGCACAGGGAATTCAACCTATGGCCGATGTGGTGCTCAATCACAAGGCTGCTGCTGATCACATGGAAGCCTTTCAGGTTATTGAAGTGGATCCTGTAGACCGTACAGTTGAACTTGGAGAACCATTCACCATCAATGGCTGGACTAGCTTTACCTTCGATGGTCGTCAAGATACCTACAATGACTTCCACTGGCACTGGTACCACTTCACCGGTACAGACTATGATGCCAAACGTCGCAAGTCTGGCATTTATCTCATCCAAGGGGACAATAAGGGTTGGGCAAATGAGGAATTGGTCGATAACGAAAATGGTAACTACGACTACCTCATGTATGCCGACCTAGACTTTAAACATCCTGAAGTCATCCAAAATATCTATGACTGGGCTAACTGGTTCATGGAAACGACTGGTGTAGCTGGTTTCCGCTTGGATGCCGTTAAACACATTGACTCTTTCTTCATGAGCAATTTTATCCGTGATATGAAGGAAAAATACGGTGAGGATTTCTATGTTTTTGGTGAATTCTGGAATCCTGACAAGGAAGCCAATCTGGACTATCTTGAAAAAACGGAAGAACGCTTCGACCTTGTTGATGTTCGTCTCCACCAGAATCTCTTTGAAGCCAGTCAAGCTGGCGCAAACTATGACCTTCGTGGTATTTTCACAGATAGCTTGGTTGAACTCAAACCTGACAAGGCTGTAACCTTTGTCGACAACCACGATACCCAACGTGGTCAGGCTCTTGAGTCTACTGTTGAAGAATGGTTCAAACCAGCAGCCTATACTCTCATTCTATTACGCCAAGACGGCCTTCCATGTGTCTTTTACGGAGACTACTATGGGATTTCAGGGCAGTATGCTCAACAAGATTTCAAAGAAGTCCTTGACCGCCTCCTAGTCATCCGAAAAGATTTGGGCTATGGAGAACAAAATGACTACTTTGATGATGCTAACTGTATCGGTTGGGTACGCTCAGGTGCTGAAAATCAATCCCCAATCGCAGTCCTTATCTCAAATGACCAAGAAAACAGCAAGTCAATGTTTGTCGGCCAAGAATGGGCTAACCAAACCTTTGTAGATTTACTTGAAAACCACCAAGGTCAAGTTACAATTGATGAGGAAGGTTATGGACAATTCCCAGTCTCAGCTGCTTCGGTAAGTGTCTGGGCAGCCAATACAATCTAATTTCCAATGATTATAAAGCCAGGTCCAAACAGATTTGGCTTTTTTGTAGTCAAAAAAGACCTACCCAAATGGATAGATCTTTATACTCAATGAAAATCAAAGAGCAAACTAGGAAGCTAGCCGCAGGTTGCTCAAAGCACTGCTTTGAGGTTGCAGATAAGACTGACGAAGTCAGTCACATATAAAATCCAAGGCGAAGCTGACGTTGTTTGAAGAGATTTTCGAAGAGTATTACTTGATTACAATTTACCTGCTACTGCATCCAACAATTCTTGGATCTTAGCTTGGTTGCTTCCTCCTGCCATGGCCATGTCTGGTTTACCACCACCACGTCCATCGACGATTGGTGCCAATTCTTTGACAAGGTTTCCTGCATGAAGGTCTTTTGTCTTGCTTGCGACAAGGACATTGACCTTGTCACCAATAGCTGCAACTAGGACAAGCACATCAGAGTAGTCTTTTTGTTTCCAGTTATCTGCAAAGGTACGAAGGGCACCTGCATCTGATACAGACACTTGACTAGCAATGTAACGGTGACCGTTGACTTCCTTAACATCCTTGAAGATATCACCTGCGGCAGCTGCTGCGGCTTTTTCTTTCAACTCAGCATTTTCTTTTTGAAGTTGACGAAGTTGTTCTTGGAGTCCTTCCACCTTGTGAGGTACTTCCTTGACTTGAGGTGCTTTCAAGGTTGCTGCGACAGCTTTAAGAGCATCCTCTTGCTCACGGTAGGCTTCAAAGGCTTCCTTACCAGTCACTGCCAAGATACGGCGAGTTCCTGAACCGATCCCTTCTTCTTTGACAATCTTGAAGAGACCAATCTCAGAAGTGTTACCAACGTGGGTACCACCACAAAGCTCGATAGAGTAGTCACCGATAGTCACGACACGAACTTCCTTGCCGTATTTCTCACCAAAGAGGGCCATAGCTCCCATTTCTTTAGCAGTGTCAATATCCGTTTCAACTGTCTTCACTTCAAGAGCTTCCCAGATTTTTTCGTTGACTTGCTGTTCAATCGCACGCAATTCTTCTGCAGTTACTGCTTGGAAATGAGTAAAGTCAAAGCGAAGGAATTCAACTTCGTTAAGAGATCCTGCTTGTGTTGCGTGGTTTCCAAGGATATTATGAAGGGCAGCGTGAAGCAAGTGAGTCGCAGTGTGGTTTTTCATAACACGGTGACGACGATTAGTATCGATTGCCAATTTGTATTCTTGGTTCAAAGCAAGCGGTGCAAGGACGTCAACAATGTGAAGAGCTTGTCCGTTTGGTGCTTTTTGAACATTTGTCACAGTCGCCACAACTGAACCAGCCTCATCCAAGATTTGTCCATGGTCAGCTACCTGTCCGCCCATTTCAGCGTAGAATGGTGTTTCTGCAAAGATAAGAGAGGCAATTCCTTCTGACACAGCTTCTACTTCTGCATTGTCAGCCACAATAGCCACCAATTTAGAAGATAATTGGCTAGCATTGTAGTTGAAGACACTTTCTACAGTGATGTTTTGAAGGGTTTCATTTTGCATACCCATTGAGCCACCCTTGACAGCTGAGGCACGCGCGCGTTCTTGCTGTTCTTTCATGGCTGCTTCAAATCCTTCACGGTCTACAGTCATCCCAGCTTCTTCAGCGATTTCTTCAGTCAATTCAACTGGGAATCCATAAGTGTCATAAAGTTTGAATACATCTTGACCAGCAATGACAGATTGACCTTTTTCTTTCAAGTCAGCTACAATGCCTTGGGCAAAGTGTTGACCTGAGTGAAGGGTACGAGCAAATGATTCTTCTTCGCTCTTAACGATTTTTTCGATAAAGTCACGTTTTTCAAGCACTTCTGGGTAGTAGCTTTCCATGATTTTACCAACAGTTGGAACGAGTTTGTAAAGGAAAGGCTCGTTGATTCCCAATTTTTGACCATGCATAGAAGCACGACGGAGAAGACGACGAAGGACATAACCACGACCTTCATTTCCTGGAAGGGCACCATCCCCAATGGCAAATGAAAGTGAACGGATGTGGTCAGCGATAACTTTAAAGCTCATGTTGTCGCCATCTTGGTCATAGACCTTACCAGACAATTTCTCCACTTCACGAATGATTGGCATGAAGAGGTCCGTTTCGAAGTTGGTCTTAGCCCCTTGGATAACGGCCACCAAACGCTCCAAACCAGCGCCCGTATCAATGTTTTTGTGTGGCAATTCCTTGTATTCGCTACGAGGAACAGCAGGGTCTGCATTAAATTGTGACAAAACGATGTTCCAGATTTCGATATAACGGTCGTTTTCGATATCTTCTGCAAGGAGACGAAGACCGATATTTTCTGGGTCAAAGGCTTCACCACGGTCAAAGAAGATTTCTGTATCTGGTCCAGAAGGTCCTGCACCGATTTCCCAGAAGTTGTCCTCGATTGGAATCAAGTGACTTGGATCCACTCCCACTTCAATCCAGCGGTTATATGAATCTTTATCGTCTGGATAGTAGGTCATGTAAAGTTTTTCAGCAGGGAAGTCAAACCATTCTGGGCTTGTCAAAAGCTCATAAGCCCAAGTGATCGCTTCGTCACGGAAGTAATCTCCGATAGAGAAGTTCCCCAACATTTCAAACATGGTATGGTGACGCGCAGTCTTCCCTACGTTTTCAATATCGTTGGTACGGATAGCCTTTTGGGCATTGGTAATACGTGGATTTTCAGGGATAATGGTCCCGTCAAAGTATTTCTTAAGGGTTGCTACCCCAGAGTTGATCCACAAAAGAGTTGGATCATTTACAGGAACCAAGCTCACTGATGGTTCTACAGAGTGACCTTTGGTCGCCCAGAAATCAAGCCACATTTGGCGTACTTGTGCACTAGATAGTTGTTTCATATTGTCTCCTTATTTACTTGTTTAATGTGATTGGCTTTCCAGCATTTCCACATAGTCAATCGCGACACAGAGGGAAATGACTAGGTCTGCATAAGCGTCCTCAAGCACCGTTACGGTATAGGTAGAGGTCAGATGGAAGAGTTCCTTCTTAATTTCCGCAATCAACTGATCGCGATCATCCAGCAATTTGAAATCCAAATCCCAGATATTGCCCTCGATACGAAGACCCAGATTATCAAACTCATACTTATCTCGCCAGAAGGTCAACTTCTTGCGAATGACAAAACTCGAGCCATCCTGAAGTTGAATTTCAAAACGAGGAAGCAAGGTCAAGATTTCTTTACTAATCTCACTGACTTGTTCACCAGCCGCATCATAGATGGTAAAGGTTTTAGGAATCTTAAAAAATGATCCCTCTACCTGATAGGCGATTTCTCCTCTGTCATCCTTGATAGCGAAGCGTTCGCCTCCAAGACGAAACTTTTGTTTGACAAGAAATGTTTTCATCAACACCTCCAAAAAATCAAAAGACAAGCTCATATCACGAAGGGCGAAAAACCGCGGTACCACCTTCATTCAATGAACTTGTCATTCTCTTATTCTTATGCAATTGTTAAATTGAGTAGCATGACTTCCTAGCTTAGATGGCTCGCAGCACCGCCATTTCTCTGGACTAAGACAACAGAAAATCAATTCTCAACTTTCTTATTATAACGTTTTTTTAAGCTTGCGTCAACTGGAAATCATCTCCATTGAATCAGACCAATTCCCTACATCTCAGATTACTTTTTCAGAATATACTTTTTCTTACTGCTATCACTCTTTTTATCCCAACTTTTATTCCAAAGTTTTGAATTGTTAAAGATAGCTACGAAAATATTTGCAAATATAAAGAACCCTATCACCAAATGTATGGAATCAGTTGTTAGGTATTGTCGATCCAAGCCATCCTTTAAATGGAATAGTATAATTGTTTCGTCAACAATCAAAAAGGTTGGCCAATAACTTTTTTTGAAAAAGTAGATATCTTCATTTTTTGTTACCGCTTTCTGTAAGGTTAAGATTAGTATACTACTAGGCTAAAAAATAAGCAACCAGAATAGAAAAATATACAGTTAAAAAATTGCCTTCTATTTTTTAAAAAACGAACCAGCTCTAACTGATTCGTCTTCTTACATTCTATTCCTACTTCCGATACATTTTAAACTGTAGGAAGAGGTCGCTATATTTTCCTGTCCATTTATGGTCAAATTTTTCATAAACTTCTAGGTGTTTCATGGTTTCAGCATCTGGATAGAAGGCCTTGTCTTCTTTTTTCTCCTCTGGGAGCATTTCCTTGGCTGGTAGGTTTGGTGTTGAATAGCCAACATACTCCGCATTTTTGAGAGCATTTTCGGGTTTCAACATAAAGTTGATAAAGGCATAGGCTGCATCTTGGTTTTTGACTGTTTTTGGTATAACCATATTGTCAAACCAAAGGTTGCTGGCCTCAGTTGGTACCACATAGCGTAGATTTTCATTTTTTTCTAGCATTTGGCTGGCTTCACCAGAGAAGGTCACACCGATAGCAGCGTTGTTCTGAATCATGTAGCCCTTCATCTCATCCGCCACAATAGCCTTGATATTTGGAGTCAACTTGTAGAGCTTGTCCACTGTCTCTTCCAACTGCTGGGGTTCCTTGGAGTTGAGGCTGTAGCCGAGGGAATTGAGTCCGAGTCCCAGCACCTCACGCGCCCCATCAAAGAGCATGATAGAGTTCTTATACTCTGGCTTCCAGAGGTCATCCCAATGCTCAGGCGCTTGATCTACCATAGTTTCATTGTAGACAATTCCCAAAGTCCCCCAGAAGTAAGGGATAGAGAATTTATTGCCTGGGTCAAAGGACTGGTTGAGAAACTCTGGTCCGATATTTTCAAGACCTTCAAGTTTTGAATAGTCAAGCGGAACCAAGAGGTCTTCGTCCTTCATCTTGTTAATCATGTATTCACTAGGAATTGCAATATCGTAGGTCGTTCCACCCTGCTTGATCTTGGTATACATGGCTTCGTTGGAGTCAAAAGTCTCATACTGGACTTGGATTCCTGTTTCTTCTGTGAATTGCTCCAAGAGTTCTGGATCGATATAGTCTCCCCAGTTGTAGATAACCAATTTTTGACTATCTCGACTATTGATTTTACTATCTAGATGGGTTGCAATTCCCCACAAGACGAGGATAATCGCTACAATTCCTGCTAAAAATGAATAGAGTTTTTTCATGCTTGCTCCTCCTTCTCACGTGAGATAAAGTAATATCCAACAACTAGGATAATACTAAAGAGAAATACAAGGGCAGACAGGGCATTGATTTCTAGCGAAATCCCCTTACGAGCACGAGAATAAATCTCGACTGACAGGGTTGAAAAGCCATTTCCCGTTACGAAGAAGGTCACGGCAAAGTCATCTAGCGAATAGGTGAAGGCCATGAAGTAACCTGCAATGATAGACGGTGTCAGGTAAGGAAGCATGATTTCCTTGAACATCTGAAATTGACTGGCACCAAGGTCATAGGCCGCATGAATCATGTCACCGTTCATTTCCTTGAGTCGAGGCAAGACCATCAAGACCACGATAGGAATCGAGAAGGCCACGTGACTAGATAGAACGGTCAAAAAGCCAAGTGAAAACTTGAGTTGGGTAAAGAGAATCAAGAAGCTGGCACCAATCATAACGTCAGGCGCAACCATAAGGATATTATTGAGTGAAAGAAAGGCTTCTTGGTATTTCTTACGAGATTGGTAAATATAAATGGCACCAAAAGTCCCGATAATGGTCGCAATCAAGGCTGACAGGAAGGCCAAGAAAAAGGTCTGAGTCACAATCAACATGAGACGACCATCGCCAAACATGGTTTTAAAATGGCTCAGGCTAAAGCCTGTAAAACTATTCATGTCGTTACCTGCATTAAAAGCATAGCCAATCAAGTAAAAAATCGGCAGGTAGAGGACAAGAAAAACCAGTCCCAGATAAAGGTTGGCAAATCTTTTCATCGTTCTCTCCTTTCCTTGGTCACCCACATGGTGATGAACATGGTCAGGATGAGAATCACACCGATGGTAGAACCCATACCGTAGTTGTCATTGGTCAGGAAGTTCTGCTCAATGGCTGTCCCCAAGGTGATAACGCGGTTCCCACCAATCAAACGGGTCAGCATGAAGAGACTCAAGCTGGGGATAAAGACCGACTGGACCCCACTTCTCACCCCATTCATCGATAGAGGGAAGATGACATGGCGGAAAGTCTCCCACTTGGTCGCACCGAGGTCATAGCTGGCATTGATGAGGTTGTTATCCATATCGTCCAAGACATTGAAAATCGGCAATATCATAAAGGGAAGCTCGATGTAGCTTGCTACAAAGATAAAGGAGAAATCGGTAAAGAGCAACTGCTGTGAACCGATTCCGATAAATTCCAAGAATTGGTTAATAGAGCCATTTTGACCAAAAATCCCGATAAAGGCATAGGCCTTGAGGAGCAAATTGATCCAAGTTGGTAAAATAATCAGCATGAGCCAGAGTTGACGGTGCTTGAGACGGGTCAAAAATAGGGCTGTTGGATAGCTGATAAGGAGGGTTACAAAGGTCACAATTCCTGCATAGAGTACAGAGTTGAAACTCATTTTTAGATAGGTCAAGTTTTGTGACGCAAAGTAAGATTTATAGTTTTCTAAACTGAATTGGCCTTCGATATTGAAAAAGGATTGTCCGAAAATCAAGACCAAGGGTGCCAACACAAAGAGGGCAATCCAGAGCATGTAGGGCACTACAAAGAGTTTAGAGCTTGTTTTCTTCATCTCTTTCCTCCTCGATTGCATTGATCAGACCTGCTTCTTGCTCTTCGATTTCCACGTATTCTTCGATACGAGCATCGAACTCTTCTTCTGTTTCATTGAGGCGCATGATGTGGATGTCTTCTGGTTCAAAGTCCAGACCGATTTCCTCACCCACGATGGCCTTACGAGTCGAGTGGATCATCCATTCATTTCCAAGTTCGTCATAGGCGATAATTTCATAGTGAACCCCACGGAAGAGCTGGGTATCGACCTTAACTTGGAGCTTGCCTTCTTCAGGAAGGGTAATGCGCAAGTCTTCTGGACGAATCACGACTTCGACTGGCTCATTTGGCTTCATCCCCCCATCGACCGCTTCAAAGCGTTTGCCGTTAAACTCAACCAAGTAGTCCTCAATCATGGTACCTGGCAAGATATTTGACTCACCGATAAAGGTGGCAACAAAGTGGTTAATCGGCTCATCGTAGATATCTACTGGTGTTCCAGACTGGACAATCTCGCCATCATTCATAACGAAAATCCAGTCACTCATGGCAAGTGCTTCTTCCTGATCGTGAGTGACAAAGACAAAGGTAATGCCCAATCGTTGTTGCAGTTCACGCAGTTCATACTGCATGTCTGTTCTCAATTTCAAGTCCAGCGCTGATAAAGGCTCGTCTAGCAAGACCACACGGGGTTGGTTGATGATGGCACGGGCAATAGCCACACGCTGACGTTGTCCTCCAGAGAGTTTACGAATGGAACGTTTTTCGTAACCTTCCAACTGAACCATCTTGAGAACTTCAGTAACACGTTGCTCGATTTCTTTCTTGTCAATCTTGCGCAAGCGGAGCGGAAAAGCAACATTTTCAAACACATTCATATGTGGAAACAAGGCATAGGATTGGAAAACCGTATGGACGTCACGCTTGTTGGTTGGGATGTCATTGATACGGACACCATCCAGCAAAATATCTCCTGTCGTCGCATCCAGTAAACCTGCAATGATGTTAAGGATAGTTGATTTCCCTGAACCAGACGCGCCTAGAAGAGTATAGAACTTCCCTTCTTCCAACTCAAAGTTGATATCTTTGAGAACCTTGGTGTTGCTGTCTTCAAAAACTTTAGAGACGTTTTTGAATTCAATAATTGGTTTTTTCAATTGTCATTTATTCCTTCTTTTTCATAGATTAACAGATCAGGGCTCTGTCAGGCCGCTACTACCTCGTGTAGGAGATTGAACTGCCTACATTCTTCTGCACTGACGATAGGCTTTCACCCCCTTTCCATGACATAGCAGCAGCTTTTTAACTAAAACTTCCTACTTGCTTTCACCTAAAATACGGACTTCCCTCTCAAGGGTGACACCTGAGTGTTCCTTGACTTTTTCAATCACAGACTCAATCAAGTCCTCGTAGTCTTTAGCCGTTCCGTCAGCAACATTAATCATAAAACCTGCGTGTTTTTCTGAGACTTCAACACCACCGATACGATAACCTTTCAAGCCAGCTTCTGAAATTAATTGACCTGCAAAATGCCCTACTGGACGCTTAAAGACCGAACCACAAGATGGATATTCTAAAGGTTGCTTGAGTTCACGTAGATGCGTCAAACGATCCATTTCTTGCTTGATAACCTGATGACTTCCTGGAGCAAGGGCAAATTTAGCTGACAAGACAACTGCACCAGATTCTTGAATGGCTGATTGGCGGTAACCAAAAGCCAAATCTTTGGCAGACAGGGTCTCGATTTCTCCGTCCTTGGTCAAAACCTTACAAGACTGCAAGATATGGGCAATCTCGCCACCATAGGCACCCGCATTCATAAAGACAGCACCGCCAACGCTTCCAGGAATGCCGCAAGCAAACTCAAAGCCAGTCAAACTGTGACGAAGGGCAATGCGAGTTGTTTCAATCAAGTTAGCACCAGCTTCAGCTTCAATGGTATAGCCATCAACGGAAACATTATTAAGCTTGTCACACAAGATAACAAATCCACGAATCCCACCATCACGAACGATGATGTTGCTGGCATTCCCAAGAACCATCCAAGGGATATTTTCTTGATTGGCAAATTTGACAACGCGAGCCAACTCAAAACGATTTCGTGGAAAGACCAAATAATCGGCCTCTCCACCTACTTTTGTATAACTATAGCTATGCAAGGGTTCCTTGAAACGGATATCAATCCCTTCTAAGATTTCAAGCATTTTTTCTTTTACTGACATGACACTCTTCCTTTTACAAAATTCATTCCATTATACCATTTTTAAGACCATTTGACGACCCTAAAAAAAATCTCGTTTGGTTTTTGCATAAGAAAAAGAGGTTCCCCCCTTTTTCTTATGATTTTTTGCAAAAGATTGCCTTAGTTCCATAGGCAACCAGAACAAGTTCAAGTGCTAGGACAATTTCAACCAAGACTGGATTGGTCAACCAGCCAACTTGGGCAAGAGATGGTGTCAGGTCAAAGAAGGCATGTAGTCCATAGGCCGCTAGGAGATAAATCCATTTTTTCTGGCGAACAGCTTGGTAAACCCAAACAGTCAAGAGTAATTGGAAACCTAGCGCCAAGATTCTCTCAAAACCAAGCAAATAAATCTGCCAGACTGATAGCGACTGAATAGTTTTCAACATATTTTCAGACAGCAATTGCATGACCTGTGGATTCTGAGTTTGAACTGCTGAGAGAACGATGTAGAGATTAATCAAACTAGTAAGACCTAGGAAAATCAACTCCAAGCCACCATGCCCCAATCCATAAGCCAAGGCATCTGCCTTTTCCAAACTTCTCTTTTTCTCCAACCATTTGAAGAAAATAAGACGAGCAGTTTCCTCAAAAAATGCTGCCATGGCTAAACCATAGATGATATAGACAAGCGGATGGTCTTGCAAGAGGGCAATACTACCGTCTTTTTGAGGATGTAAAACGAAGATATGCACCAGTTTTTCCAAAATCTGTGAAGAGACAAAGAAGGCTACAGCCCCCAAGCCCAAAACAGCTAAATTAATCTGGTACTTCTTTTTGGCATACCAAATGCTCCCTATTAGAAAAGTCAGCAAAAACACAATGGTAATAATGATATGAATGTTCATTTTCTTCTCCTATTCTGCCTTTTCAATATCTTTTTTCATCTCATCAACATTGAACTTGGCAAACAAGTATTGGCGGTCTTGAACTGGGAAACGTTGGTCTAATTGGTCAACTGCCCCCACTTCGATGATTCCTTCTTTTATGACAAAATCCATGACATGCCCACCGAAGGTCAAGTCATCTGAGATGAAGTGCAGATGGTAGCCTGCCACACTAACTCCATGAAAAATCTCTGGCGTCCAGAAACCAACGATGGTTCCTGCGACATTGTCACGACGATATTCAGGTTGATGGGTTGCAACATCAGCAAACTTGGTCTCTGGTGTTGACTTGGGAATCATGCGCACATGCATATGTGAAAATTCCCCACGAATCTTGATAGAGCGGAAAAGATTTTCCCCGTCATAATAAGACTCAATTCGCTCCTCCAATTCCTTGTCCGTCATCTCAAAGCGCTGTCGGAAAATAACCTCTGCCTGATGCGGTACTACTGCTGCATAAGGAATAAGGGCATCTGGTGACACCTCCACAATCTCTGGCTGGTCGCCTGATCCTTTGGCCTGATAAGCCTTGCCATCCAAGACAATCAATTCTCCATCAATGGAATCCAAGGTTCCCAAACCAAGGTCACCATGCTCTAGCAATTCTCCTACTGTCATAGTCCCACCATAAAGGCCAGCCATCAAGGCTCCAAGGGTATTGTATTGAAATAATTTCACTGGTTCCTGCACGTTCTTATCCATTCACTTTCTTGTCTGTTATTCTATAAATGTTACTCCTAAGTATACCACATTTGCCCCTAGATGTGAACGAGAGAAACACCCTAGACATTGCCAAGAAGGAAAAAAAAGGGTACAATGTAACAAAATCAAGGGAGGTCTGGAATGAAGAAACAAAGCAAGTACCAAGAGGTCGTATCTTATCTGAAAAACGGTATCGAGTCTGGACGCTTTCCAACGGGAAGTCGCCTGCCTTCTATTCGTCAACTGAGCCTTGACTTTCACTGTAGCAAGGACACTATTCAGAGAGCCCTACTGGAATTACGGCACGAACAATACCTCTATGCCAAGCCCCAGAGTGGCTACTATGTCCTAGAACAAGGGCAACACCAGGACCTAGAAATTGAGGTTACCGACGAACATGCCAGTGCCTATGACGATTTCCGACTCTGTGTCAATGAAACCCTGATTGGACGGGAAAACTACCTCTTCAACTACTATGACAACCAAGAAGGATTAGAAGACTTAAGGCAATCCATTCATAAACTCCTCTTTGACCAAGCTCTCTACTGCAAGGCTGATCAACTGGTACTGACTTCTGGAACTCAACAAGCCCTTTTTATCCTTTCTCAAATATCCTTTCCTAGCCAAGCCAAGGAAATCTTGGTGGAACAGCCGACCTACCATCGAATGAATCGCCTCTTGATTGCTCAGGGATTGGACTATCAAACGATTGAACGAGGCATTGATGGAATTGACTTGGAGGAACTGGAAAGCCACTTCAAGACAGGTAAAATTAAATTTTTCTATACCATTCCTCGATTTCACTATCCTCTGGGGCATTCCTATTCAGAGCAGGACAAACGGGCTATTCTTGACTTAGCTGCCAAGTATGGTGTCTATATCGTAGAGGACGACTATCTGGGTGATTTGGACTCCAAGAAGGGCCAGACCTTCCACTATCTAGATACAGAGGAGCGGGTCATTTACATCAAGTCCTTCTCAACCAGCCTCTTTCCAGCCCTGCGGATAACAGCACTCATCCTTCCAAATGCTATCAAAGAAGCCTTTGTGGCCTACAAAAATATCCTAGACTACGACAGCAACCTCATTATGCAAAAGGCACTGTCACTCTATATTGACAGTCAATTATTTGAGAAAAATCGGCTAGCTCGCTTATCCAATCAGGAAGATTACCAAAAACAAATCGAGGAAAGCTTAACTAAAACTCCTTGTCCCCTCCCTCACTTTCCCCTACACGATGGTTTATTACTAGACCTGAGACAGTATCCTAAAATTGCTAGTCTCAAACACAGCCAACTGGGCTTGGATTTCTTTGAAGAGGCTTACTTGGGTGCCTGTCCTTATCAATTTGCCAAGGTGTCCTTAGACAATCTGAAAAAGGTTTTAAACTATTTAAAAGCAGAATTGGAATGACTTCCAACTCTGCTTTTTCTTATTGTTCAACTTCTGTTAAGGTTGCCGCTTTTTCAAGATATTTTTGGTAGGTACCGTCATCCTTGAGTTTTTGGATGACCTTGTCCACCACTTCTTTCAAATCAGCACTATTTTTTCTAAGGGCAACTGCATTAGCTTCGCCGTCCTTCATCTTCAAGCTGACAGTTGCGACAGCTAAGTCGGCGTTTTTAGCAGCATAGCTAAGGGCAACAGGCTCATCCATGTGAACAGCATCAACTTTTCCAGCCTGCAATTCATTAACTGCTTCACCCATATTAGTTAGGGAAGTCAGCTGAGCTTTTGGCAATTGTTCCTTGACCATAGACTCTGGAACAGTCCCTTTTTGGGCTGCAATATTAGCACTTTCAAGGCTAGTTAAATCCTTGTATTTTTCTACATCAGCCTTACGAACTAAGAAACTAATCTTGTTTTCATAGTAAGGGATTGAAAAATCAAAGACTTCTTTTCTCTCGTCAGTAGCGCTAATTCCCGCAACTGCTAGGTCAGCCTTACCAGTTTGAAGACTGGTCAAGACATTGTCAAAACTCATGCTTGAGATTTCCAACTTCACCCCAAGTTCGTCAGCGATAGCTTGGGCCATATCAATGTCCGCACCGACAACCTGATTTTTCCCGTCAACCAAAGACTGAAATTCAAAAGGTGCATAGTCAGGACTGGTCGCCACAACTAATTTCCCCTTTTGCTTAATGGCTTCAACAGCTGACTGAGAACCATTAGAACCCGACTGGCAAGCCACTAAGAAGAAGCTTGCAAGAAAACTACATAAAACAAATATCCATTTTTTTGATTTCATAAATAAACAACCTCACTGTTAATTTTGTATAATTATAACACTATCCAAGTTGCTTGTCAAGTATTTTTTGAATTTTTATCTTAAAAATATTTTTTTCATTCAATAAAAGGAGCTATCAATTGATTTAAAGCTCCTTTTTATACAGAATGAACCTATTTTATAGTTCGACAATCTTACCTGTTTCAAAGTAAACAACCCATTCACAGATATTCTTGGCATAGTCTCCAATACGTTCCAAGAAGGCAATCACTTGGAAGTAATCACGACCTGTAACAATGGCATCAGGATTTTTTTTGATTTCTTCTGTAGCCAAGTCACGAATACTATCAAAGTAATGGTTGATTTTTTCATCCATTGCTGCTACTTCATAGGCCTGGTCTACTGAACCATTGAGATAGAGTTCTAGGGCTGCTTCAACGAAGTTCTTGACATCGCGACCCATTCTCTTGATTTCTTCTTCAACAGCTGGGATACGTTGCTCCCCCTTCATACGAATGGCTGCTCTTGCAATGGAAACAGCATGGTCCCCCATACGTTCCAAGTCTGATACAGCCTTCAAGACTGTTAGAACAGTACGCAAGTCCTGAGAAACCGGTTGTTGAAGGGCAATCATTTCAAATGATTTCTTCTCCAATTTCACTTCGTATTCGTTTACTTCTGCATCATCTTCGATAACTTCCTTGGCCAAATCACGGTCATGCGTAACAAAGGCACGCACTGTCCGATTGATTTGGGATAGCACTTCTTGTCCCATAGCATAGAACTGGTTGTGCAATTTCTCCAAATCTTCTTCAAATTGAGAACGTAACATCATTTATCTCCTTATCCAAATTTTCCTGAAATATAATCTTCTGTTTCCTTGTGTTGTGGGTTTAGGAACATCTTCTTGGTATCGTTAAACTCGATTAAATCTCCATCTAGGAAAAATCCTGTCTTGTCAGAAATACGAGAAGCTTGTTGCATGGAACGCGTAACCAAGAGCATGGTATATCTATCTTTTAGACCATACAAGGTTTCCTCAATCTTACCAGCCGAGATAGGGTCCAAGGCTGAAGTCGGTTCATCCAAGAGAATGATTTTAGGACTTGTTGCCAAGACACGGGCAACACAGACACGTTGCTGTTGTCCACCTGAAAGCCCGATAGCTGAATCATGCAGGCGATCCTTGACCTCATCCCAGATAGAAGCTCGTTGTAGGGCTTTTTCTACCGCTTCATCCAGAACCTGCTTATCCTTCACTCCATTGATACGAAGTCCGTAAACAACATTTTCGTAGATAGACATAGGAAAGGGGTTTGGTTGTTGGAAAACCATACCGATTTCCTTCCGCAATTCAACTGTATCTGTACGTGGACTGTAGATGTTGTGACCATTATAAACTACTGAACCAGTTGTGGTTACCTCTGGATTGAGATCCCCCATGCGGTTGATAGCCTTTAGGAGGGTTGATTTCCCTGATCCAGATGGACCGATCAAGGCTGTAATTTCCTTAGGTTGGAAAGATAGGGAAACACTATTCAAGGCCTTCTTTTGATTGTAGTAAACGGACAGGTCTGACACCTGTAAAATCGCTTCTGTCATACTGTTTCCTTTCTATCCAAAGTGTCCTGTCACGTAGTCATTGGTTGACTGTAGTTTGGCATTTTGGAAAATATTAGAGGTCTTATCGTACTCGATCAAGTCACCCAAGTAGAAAAATCCTGTGTAGTCACTAGCACGCGCAGCCTGCTGCATACTGTGGGTCACGATAATGATGGTGAAATCCTTCTTCAACTCCAACATGGTTTCTTCCAACTGGGCTGTCGCAATCGGATCCAAGGCTGACGCTGGTTCATCCATCAAGAGGATATCTGGCTTGACAGAGATGGCGCGAGCGATACAGAGACGCTGTTGCTGACCACCTGATAGGGTCAAGGCTGACTTGTGCAAATCGTCTTTGACCTGATCCCAAAGGGCAGCCTGACGAAGAGAAGTTTCCACAATTTCATCCAAGACTTGCTTGTCCTTAACCCCTGCACGTTCATGGGCAAAAGTGATATTGCGGTAGATAGATTTGGCAAATGGATTTGGGCGCTGGAAGACCATCCCGATGTGTTTACGCATTTCATAAACGTTGATTTCTGGACGGTTGACATCAATCCCTTGATAGAGAATTTGACCTGTTACCTTGGCAATATCAATGGTATCATTCATGCGATTGAGACTGCGGAGGTAGGTTGATTTCCCTGAACCAGAAGGGCCAATTAAGGCTGTAATTTTATTTTTTTCAAATTGCATATCGATGCCCTTAATAGATTCATTTTTACCATAGTAAACATGTAAATCCTTAGTAGAGAGGGCCACTTTCTCTTCAGGAAAGGTGATGATATGCTTTTCATCCCAATTATATTTTGACATGGCTTCTCCTTTAGGCAGCGGTTAATTTCTTATGTAGGTAGCTTCCGAGTTTACGGGCTCCAAAGTTAAAGATGAGGATAAAGATGAGGAGCACGGCAGCAGAACCTGCTGATACGATGGTTCCATCTGGAATGGTTCCTTCGCTATTGACTTTCCAGATATGGACAGCCAAGGTTTCTGCTTGACGGAAGATAGAGATTGGGCTGGTCACACTGAGAATATTCCAGTTAGACCAGTCAAGGGCTGGAGCAGATTGTCCTGCTGTATAAATCAAAGCAGCCGCCTCACCAAAGATACGACCAGAGGCCAAGACGACACCCGTTACAATACCTGGAAGGGCTTCTGGAATAACCACATGGACCACAGTCTCCCAACGAGAAATCCCAAGGGCCAGACCAGCCTCACGTTGCGTATGGTGAACATGTTTCAAGCTATCTTCAACATTACGAGTCATCTGAGGCAGGTTAAAGACTGTCAAGGCCAAGGCACCTGAAATGATTGAAAATCCATACTCAAACTGAACTACAAAGATCAAATAACCAAAGAGACCCACAACCACTGATGGCAGTGAAGACAAGATTTCAATACAGGTTCTGACAAAATTGGTCACAGGACCTTTTTTAGCATATTCAGCTAGGAAAATCCCAGCCCCCATAGACAAAGGCACAGAGATAATCAAGGTAATGACCAAAAGGAAGAAGGAATTATAGAGCTGAATTCCAATCCCTCCGCCTGCTTGGTAAGAAGAGGATTTGCCAGTCAAGAAAGACCAAGAGATGTGGGGCAAACCACGAACCAAGATATAAAGAATCAAGGATGCCAAGATGGCCACAATAATCCCTGCAATCGAGTAGAGGACAGCTGTTGCAATTTTATCTAATTTCTTAGCGTGCATAGTTTTTCTTTCCTCTTTCTTTCGTAATCAATTTAATCACACTGTTGAAGGCCAAACTCATCAAGAGCAAGACTAAGGCCAGTGACCAGAGAACGTTATTATCAACTGTTCCCATAACGGTATTTCCGATACCCATGGTCAAAACAGAGGTCAAGGTCGCAGCAGGCGTTGTCAATGAAGTTGGGACAACGGCTGAGTTTCCGACCACCATCTGAATAGCCAAGGCTTCACCAAAGGCACGCGCCATCCCAAAAACCACTGCGGTAAAAATCCCTGAACGCGCCGCCTTCAAGGTCACACGCCAGATGGTTTGCCAGCGAGTGGCCCCCATAGCCAAACTAGCTTCACGATAATGACGAGGCACCGCACGCAAGCTATCGGTTGTCATAAAGGTTACCGTCGGTAAGATCATGACAAAGAGAACGAAAATCCCTGACAAAATCCCAAAACCAGTTCCACCAAAGACACTACGGACAAAAGGAACTACGACCTGCAAACCGATAAATCCATACACGACTGAAGGAATCCCGACAAGCAATTCAATGGCTGGTTGCAAGATTCTAGCACCTTTTGGTGAGACCTCCGTCATAAAGACTGCTGCTCCAATAGCAAAAGGAGTTGCAATGAGAGCTGATAAAATCGTTACTATAAAAGAGCCCAAAATCATGGGAAGGGCACCAAATTGCTTACCTGAAGGATTCCATGTTTGGCCAAATAGGAAATCAAAGATGTTGACCCCATTGACAAAGAAGGTCGACAAACCTTTTTGGGCTACGAAAATCAAAATCATAGCCACAATAATGACAATCAAAGACAGACAGGCAAAGGTCAAGCCTTTTCCTAATTTCTCTAGACGAGAGTTCTTTGAGGGAGAAAGTAATTTTTTAGCTAATTCTTCTTGATTCATTAGTGACTCCCTTCTAGTGCTGTCACCGTTCCAACAGCGTCTTTTTCAACCTTCATTTCCTTGACAGAAATATAGCCCATTCCCTTAACGATTCCGCTTTGCGCTTCATCTGAGAGGACAAAGTTAAGAAATTCTGCCACTAATTCATTCGGCTGACCTAGAGTATACATGTGTTCATAAGACCACAAAGGCCAGTTATTGGTTGTTACATTTTCTGCAATCGGCTCATAGCCGTTCAACTTCATGCGTTTAACCGAGTCATCCACATAGGCAAAGGCTAGGTAAGAAATGGCTCCTGGTGTCTGAGAAACAATGTTTTTGACCATCCCATTTGAATCCTGTTCTTGACTCTGCACGGCAGATTGACCATCCATGATAACACTATCAAAGGTTGCACGTGAACCTGAACTTGCCGCACGGTTGATAATAGAAATGGCTAGGTCTTTCCCACCTACCTCTTTCCAGTTGGTCACTTGACCTGTGAAGATGCTACGGAGTTGTTCAGTTGTCAGATTTTCAACGTCAACTTCCTTGTTCACAATAACTGCCAAGCCCGCTACAGCAACCTTATGGTCCACTAGAGCGGATGCGTTGATACCGTCTTTTTCCTCGGCAAATACGTCTGAATTTCCTACATCAACAGCTCCAGACTGAACCTGAGACAGACCTGTACCAGATCCACCACCTTGGACATTAACTGTTTTTCCAACGTGCATAGAACCAAATTCATCTGCTGCTGCTTCGACCAAAGGCTGAAGAGCCGTTGAGCCAACAGCTGTCATGGATTCTCCACGATCAATCCAGCTAGCACATCCCGCCAAAGAACCTGCCAGCAAAAGAGCTGCAAGGGATAGAGCGAGTTTTTTCCTTTTTTTCACTGTTTTTCTCCTTGAAAATAATGGTGAATGCTGTGAATTTTTTCAACTATTTATTTATGTTTTTCTTTTGAAAATTGGGAGCCAACTGAAGTTGCTAGCTTGGTTTTACTAGTCATTTGCTCAGTTACCTTTTCCACCAATTTTGACTTAAAATGAAAGACAATTTGAAAAAAATCCATACTTCCACTATAACATAGACAAGCTACTTTGACTAGCATTTTCACTTGAATCTAAGGCCTTTTGGAAAATAATTTTTCAAAACATTTCCAGTCACCTTAGCAAAGCCCAAACCATTTCCTTGAACCAAAACTTGGTACCAACCATTTGGCAGACTTTCCGCCAGCTGAACGGTTTCTCCAGCGACATACTTTACAAACGCTTCTTGGTCAATTTCAACCGACTGCTTGACCTGACTCGGTTTCAAGGCTAGACCAAGAGCAAAACTAGGTTCAAAACGTTTCTTCTTAAAAGTGCCCAGATGCAGGCCATTCCGAGCAATCTTGAGTTTCCCTATATCTGGCAAGAATTCGGGCAGAAGATAGAGTTGGTCTCCAAAAGTCTGCAAGATACCCGGTAGATTGACCTTCAAATGTTTTTGGGCAAATTCCTGCCACAAGGCAACTTGTTCTCGGCTGAGATTGCTCTTACTCGTCTTACATTTAGGTGTTGGATTTTCACCCTTAAACTGTAGATGAGCTACAAACTGCCCCTCTCCCTTAAAATGATGAGGGTACATCCGAGCCGTTTCTGGCAAGTCAATACCAGCTACCATTCCATTGATATGCTCTACTGGCAGCAAATCAAAATCATACTCTTCCAGTAGCCAATTGACAATTTCTTCGTTTTCCTCGGGTGCCCAGGTACAGGTTGAATAAACCAGACGACCACCTTCAGCTAGCATGGTCACTGCATCTGCTAGAATTTCTCTTTGCAAGCTAGCGCATTGACTCGGATAATCTAAGCTCCAATAGTCCATAGCATCTGGTTGCTTACGGAACATCCCTTCCCCTGAGCAAGGGGCATCAAGGACAATGAGGTCAAAATAGCCCTTAAAAACCTTGGCCAAGCGGTCAGCAGATTCATTGGTCACTACGACATTTGTCGCTCCAAAGCGCTCCATGTTTTCTACTAAAATCTTAGCCCGTTTGCTTGAAATTTCATTGGAAACGAGAAGACCCTCCCCTGCTAGATAGGCTGCTAATTGAGTTGATTTACCACCCGGTGCAGCAGCCAGATCCAAGACCTTCATACCAGGACTGGGCTGGGCTACCTGAGCAACCATCTGGGCAGCAGGTTCTTGCGAATAAACCAAACCAGTAGCATGCTCAGGCGATTTCCCTGAAACCTTACCATAGTGGCCCCAAGGAGTTTGAGGAATGGGATCAGAAAAGGAAGCTGGCGCTTCTTTTAAAGGATTGACCCGAAAGGCAGAAACCGCTTCCTCCTCAAAAGAGGCAAGAAAATCTCTTGCCTCATCTCCTAGTATCTCTTCATATTTTTCAACAAATCCTTCTGGAAATTGCATCTAAGTTCTTTTCCTTTCGTAAATATAGGACTGAATTTCCTCCTGAATCTCAAGAGGTAGCATCATGACCGGTTGTCTGGTTTGAAAATCAAGCGGTTGACCAGATAGGGTCACAACCCGATAGCCCAGACTTTCCCCTAAAATACTAGCAGCAGCATAATCCCATGGTTGCAGATAAGTGACATAGGTCAACAAATGCCCTGACAAAATCTTGGCAAAACTAATGGCCGCACTCCCATAGACACGTACACCTAGGACAGCTCGACCCAAATCAGCCAAGCCCCATTCATTGGTTTCCAGCATACCACTATTCCCTGCAATGAGAAAATCTCCAAGTGGTTTTGCTTTAAAGGGAGCTAGGGGCTGATCATTTAGACAAACTGGAAAGGCTCCACCACCGTGATAACAATCCCCCTTGACCACATCATAAATCAGGCCAAACTGTCCCTGACCATTTTCAAAATAAGCCATCATAACAGCAAAATCTTCCTGCTGGGCTACAAAATTATTTGTACCATCAATTGGATCAATGACCCAAACCTTGCCCTCTTGAACCGAAGCTCGCAGACAACCTTCTTCAGCACAAATCTTATCCTCAGGATAACGAGACAAAATCTCACTAACCAAGAGTTCCTGAACTTCCTTGTCCAGTCTGGTCACCAAATCTGTTGGAGAGGACTTGGTTTCAACACACAAGTCTTCCTGCATATGGTCAAGAATGTACTGACCCGCCTTATTGACAAGCTCTTTAGCAAATTCAAATTTACTTTCCAAGAGAAATCTTCCCTTCCCCTTTTTCCTTGGCAGTCTGAACTGCTCGATAAAGCGAATAGCCACTAACTGTTTCAAATTCTCGTCCCAAACGTTTTTCTTCGCTCTTGCTTGGCACGACCGCTTTGAATCCCTTATAGGAGTCCAGTAACTTTTTAGCCTCTACCTTGCCTTCATAGGCAGCTTCAACATCATTAAAAAAAGAAAGCACTGAAGCAAGTTCTTCAGTGCTCCACGACAAATCTAGTGGGTAACTATACTGTTTGTTCATTAACTAATACCAGCTCTCATTCTTGCTTCTTTTAGTTCTTGCTTACGGTAACTACGAGGGAGAAAAGCACGAATCTCATCTTCATTAAAACCGATTTGCATACGTTTGGCATCGATAATAATTGGACGACGCAAAAGACTAGGATACTGCTCAATCAAATGAAGCAATTCTGATACCGAAATACTTTCTACATCAATATCTAATTTTTGAAAAATTTTTGAACGAGTTGAAATGATGTCATCAGTACCATTTTCGGTCAAGGAAAGAATGTGTTGCAATTCTTTTCTCGTTAAAGGACTGGTCATAATATTGTGCTCCTCAAAGGGCACCTTATGTTTTTCTAACCAGGCCTTCGCCTTACGACATGAAGTACAGCTCGGTGATAGAAATAGTGTAATCATGCTTTTCTCTTCTTATCTATACTTTGCTAGTTCTATTATACAAAAAAATAAAGCGCTTGACTAGAGATTTTTAGAAAAAAAAGCCTATTTTTTCAAGAAAAATAGACTGTTTGCGAACGATTGATACATTTTGGATTTGGTTAATTCATTCTTGACAATAGTTTCGAATCACATACCTAATTGATTTATGCAAAATAAGAATATCTTTCGTTTCACTTCCTACGGCTTTTCAGGTATAGAAAACCAAAGAAGCTTTCATAGAGGGCAAAAAAGAGGAGGAAGGCATGTAGGAAGAAGGTCTCTGGTAAAATTAAAATAACTGGATCCTTGGCTGGGTCAAAAAGCCAGGTATCATCTCCCACAAAGAGAATTTGATGGAAAAGGGTAAAGAATTGGTCAAAACCAATCAAAACTCCCCCAAGCCCAATCATCACAGGTAAGACTACTAGAGCCAAAAGCCCTTTACTAAATAGAGATAAAAAGCCCTTTTTCACAATCCCTTTGACAAAGACATAGAAACTTGGCAGTGTCACTAGAGCTACTAGCTGAACTAGGTGAAAGAGGTTCTTGACCACCGCAAAATGGTGCAGACCAGCTGCTGACGAACGAAAATCTGGCATCTGCAAGACCTGACTAAAAGGATTGGTCAGGTAATCCATCAAGATATGAAAGTTATATTGAATGGTTTCTGGTTTTAGATAAACTCGATCCGTCAAGTTCAGCCACTCAATCTCCAAAGGATAAAAAATCCAAGCCAAATAAATGGTCAAAAGAATTGAGAAGGAGAGGAGAAAGAGCATAGAGCTCCAAAAGGTCAGTTTAGTTTTCATCAAAGTTCCACTCCGCAAGGCTAGAAACCACATGAGTCGGTGCGATTGGCAGGTCTGCCACTTCTTCTGCCTTGGTAAAACCTGTTGTCACCAAGAGAGTTGGAATGCCATTGTCAATCCCAGCTCGAATATCAGTCAAATAATTGTCCCCAACCATGATTAATTCTTCACGTTCCAAACCTAAGTGCTCAACCGCCTTGTCCATAATGATGGCATTTGGTTTCCCAATATAAACAGGCTTCACTCGTGTTGCCACTTCAAGAAGGGTAATCAGTGAACCAGCACCAGGCAAAAGACCGCGCTCTGTAGGGATGTTGAGGTCAGGATTGGTTCCGATAAAGTGAGCTCCCTTTTGGATAGCTAGAGTTGCTGTCGCAAATTTTTCATAGTCAACTTGCCAGTCCAGACCTACTACCACATAGGCAGGATTATCCTTGTCTTCCACATAACCAGCCGCCTTGATGGCTTCCTTGAGCCCTGCTTCTCCGATGACATAGACCGTCTTTTCAAGCCCCAAGTCGTTCATATAGTCGATCGTTGCCAAAGTCGCTGTGTAGACAGTCGATAGGGGCGTATCGATATTAAAATTCTGAGCCAACATCTCCTGAACACTCTCTGGAGTGCGGGTTGTATTGTTGGTTACAAAGAGATAGGGGATATCCCGCTTTTGCAATTCATGGACAAAAGCCTCTCCAGCTGGGATTCTGTCTTTTCCCTTATAAATCGTTCCGTCTAAATCAATTAAATAGCCTTTGTATTTCATACTTTCTCCCTAATCCTTTTTTATTTCTTGCCAAGTGATGATAGCTTGGGCGTTGGTAGCCCCGTCACTTGTAATCTCATGCTTGCTTTCCAGTCCAGTCCGTTCAACAGCCGATGTAATCACCCCACCTGGTCGAACTTCCTTGACATACTTGAGGTTGATTTTCTTGGGAATATATTGGGTCAAAAAGTCGGCTCCCATGACCTCAAAAATCCAGTCTAGATACTTACTGTTATTAACATGACCATTCATATCTAAATCGTAAAAACGGACATGGTAATCCATGCTGATTGGATTTTCCAAACTTTGATATTTAGGTCCTCGCAGCAATTTTTTGGAAAACTCAGACTGGTAAGGAGCCACAATCTCAGGTTCGACAGCATGGACTTTTCGACTATCGCGGTTCATGAGAACAAAGGTCGCCATCATGTGGATAAGCTCCTGCCCCGTTTCATCATAAATGGTAAAGCGACGGTAGCAAAAGAGCCGATTGTAGCTCAAAGCTTCCGTTTCGATTGTAATTTCTTCCGCAAAACGAGGCAAACGAACCACCTCAATATCATAGTCTGTGATAATCCAGACCAGATTATGCTCTTCCAAAATAGTCTTATCACTAACTCCCAGCTCAATCGACTGCATCCCTGAAACTTGCAGGGACAGTAAAATCACATCTGGAAGTTTAATATGACCATTCATATCAGCCATATCAAAAGGAATTTTCATTTTCATTTGATAAGTTAAGCCCATCATCCTACTCCAAAATAAATCGTTCTGCTACGGTGTCTCCTAAAAAGAGACCTCTTTTTGTCATGCGTACGCGATCACCGTCTATTTGCATGAGACCTTGTTGAACCAAGTCCTTGACAATTTCTCCATAAAGCCCCTCAAACGACCGGTCGAATTTATCCTCAAATCGCGCCATGGAGACTCCTGATTTCTTGCGGAGACCTAGGAACATTTCCTCTTCCATTTGCTCCTTTTGACTCAGGTGTTCTTCTGTGATCCGAGCATTGCCTTCCTCAACTGCACTGAGATAATGACGAATGGGACCATGATTCTTATAGCGCACTCCATCTACATAACCAGATGCCCCAGCACCGATGCCATAGTATTCAGCATTGTCCCAGTACATGAGATTGTGGCGACTTTCAAAACCAGGCTTTGAGAAATTGGAAATCTCATAATGCTCAAAACCTGCTCGCTCCAGCTCTGCGATGATGTACTCAAACATCTCCGCTTCCAGTTCCTCCTTAGGCAGAGGCAATTTTCCTCGTCGCATACGGTTCATAAAGACCGTATGATTTTCCAAAATCAAGCTATACAGACTCATATGGGGAATATCCAACCCAATGGCTTTAGCCACATTTTCCTTGACCTGCTCCATGGTCTGACCAGGCAGTGCATAAATCAAATCAATGGAGATATTGTCAAAACCAGCCAGTTTCAGACGGTCGATATTTTCATAAATATCCTTCTCCAAATGACTGCGCCCAATCTTTTTCAGCATCTTGTCGTCAAAGGTCTGCACGCCTAGCGAAACACGATTGACAGCCGAGTTCTTCAAAACAGCAATCTTATCCGCGTCCAAGTCGCCTGGATTGGCTTCAATGGTCAACTCCTCCAAGACAGACAAGTCCAAGTTTTCAGTCAAGCCCTTCAATAACACCTCTAGTTGTGACGCTGACAAAGCTGTCGGTGTGCCACCACCGATATAGAGGGTTCTCAACTTTTTAATATCATAAGATTGAAACTCTTCTAACAGATGTTCCAAATAACTATCTACCGGCTGATTCTTGATAAAAACTTTTGAAAAGTCACAATAATAACAAATCTGGGTACAAAACGGAATGTGCACATAGGCTGACGTTGGTTTCTTCTGCATAGTACTTATTATACCACAAAGACAGACTACAAGAAAAAAATCACCATCCCCAGATACATAGTCCGTCCAGAGATGGTGATGATTTATTCTTCTATTATGTCAATAACAATCTCTTCTGATTCATCAAGAGTTTCGGCCTTTTCTTGCCATTGCGCCTTGAGATTATTGAATCGATCTTTTGATGCTTCTGTCGCTTGACGGGCACATGATTTGGCTTGAGCAAGGACACTGTCCACAGTGATTTCACCTGACTCAACCTGTTCTTTGGTTTTAAGAACAAAATCTGTAGCCTGCTCCTTGACTTCTGTCAGTTTTTCACAGACCTGCTCCTTGGCATACTCAGGATCTTCTCTCAAATCATCTAGAAAATCTTGAGCCTGACTGCAAACTTGTTTGCCCTTGTCGCTTGTTAAAAACAAGGCAAGAGCTGCACCTGAAACGGTTCCTAAAAGGATTGAGGATAGTTTACCCATAAGAATTCTCCTTTTTTATTTTTTGAAAAATTTACTTGCAAGACGAAGAGCTGACAAACTTGCACCAGTCTTAATGGTTTTTGAACCAGCTGATGAAGCTTTCTTGCTCAATACACGCGCATGGTCATTGAGATCTGAAACAGATAGAGATAAATCTGCAACAGCGCTAAAGAGTGGATCAATCGTTGCTACCTTGACATTAATATCATCTGCCAAGACATTGACCTTAGCCAGTAATTCATTGGTATAATGCAAGGTCACATCCACATCTGAAGTCAAGGTTTTAATCGTCTTCTCTGTTTCATCGATAACACGTCCAAGCTTTTGTACAGTAATGATTAGATACACTAAAAATACAATCAAAGCAAGGGCTACAAGAATATATGCAACTTCTAACATTTAATTTTCCTCCTCTGTAACATAGTAAGGGGCCTTCTTTCGATTTTGATATAGAATGATAAAAATACCCAGTCCGATAAGGACAACTGAAAGCCATTGAGACACTCGAAGGCCAAAGAACATGAGACTATCTGTTCGCATGCCTTCGATGACCATACGACCGAAACCATACCAAATCAAGTAAAAGGCAGTGATATGACCTCGTCTGAGACTCTTCCATTTTCGTCTGAATATCAAAATCAAAGCAAATCCAAGTAGATTCCATAGAGACTCATAAAGGAAGGTCGGTTGACGGTAGCTCCCCTCAATATACATCTGGTCACGGATAAAGCCAGGTAGATAATCCAAATTATCCACTGCTGCACCATAAGCTTCTTGGTTAAAGAAATTACCCCAGCGCCCCAGACTTTGGGCAATCATGACGCTAGGCGCCGCAATATCTAAGAAATCCCAAGTATTGATGAGCTTACGATCAGCAAAGATATAGAGGACAAGGGCACCAGTTATCAAACCACCGTAAATGGCCAAACCACCATTCCAAATGGCAAAAATTTCTCCTAAGTTCTGACTATAGTAATCAAAACGGAAAATAACATAGTAGAGACGAGCTCCTAAAATAGCCAGAGGAAAGGCTACTAAGATAAAATCTAAAATATCGTCTGGTATGATCTTCTTTCTAGGCGCTTCTTTCATGGTCAAATAAACCGCCAAAATCAAGCCTGTCACAATACACAAGGCATACCAACGAATGGCTAGAGGGCCTAGATGAATAGCAATTGGATCAAGCATTAGGCACCTCGTTTTGAGCAATGAGATTAGTCAAGCGTTCTTCGAACAAACGCGTCGCATCAAAGCCCATTTCCTTGGCACGATAATTCATGGCAGCTGCCTCAATCACAACAGAGATATTACGACCTGTTTTAACTGGAATACGAATACGAGGAATGGCTACGCCAGAAATTTCTATTTCCTCTGCATTGTTTCCAAGACGATCAAAAGTCTTATGTGTATCGTAATTTTCCAAGTAAACAGCCAACTGAACTTGTGAAGAGTCCTTGACAGCACTGGCACCGTAGAGGCTCATGACATCGATAATCCCAACCCCACGAATTTCAATCAGGTGTCTCAAGATTTCAGCAGGTTCACCCCAAAGAGTAATCTCGTCCTTGGCAAAGATATCGACCCGGTCATCAGCTACCAAGCGGTGACCACGTTTGACAAGCTCTAGACCTGTCTCACTCTTACCGATGCCACTATCGCCCTGAATCAAGACACCCATACCATAGATATCCATCAAGACACCGTGCACACTGGTACGTTCTGCCAAACGTGAATCCAGATAACTAGATAACTCTCCAGATAAACGACTGGTTGCCGTACGGCTGGTTAAAATGGCAATCTTACATTCTCTGGCTGCCTTTAGCATCTCCTCTGGAACCACCAAACCACGAGCAACAATGACCGCAGGTGTCTCAGGTAGAAACATTTTTTTCAAGACTTGGTAACGGTTGTGAGAGGACATCGAAACGAGATAGGACCACTCCTTCATTCCCAAAAGTTGAATCCGCTCAGGCGTATAATAGTCAAAATAGCCCGTCATTTCAAGACCAGGTCGCGTAATGTCCGCGGTATTAATTTCCTTTTCAAGTAATTCTGGTTCGCCATAGACAATGTCTAGTCTAAGCTTTTCAATCACTTCTTTTACTAAAACCGACATCATTTCCTCCTTCAATCGAGTTCTTTTTACTATTATATCAAATTGTCCTTAGAAGTTTCAGATTTTTGCAGGCTTTGAAGTATTTATTTATACTCAATGAAAATCAAAGAGCAAACTAGGAAACTAGCCGCAGACTGTACTTGAGTACGGCAAGGCGACGTTGACATGGTTTGAAGAGATTTTCGAAGAGTATTAAAAGAAAAAAGACTAGATTTCTCCAGCCTTTCATTTCTAATTAGAATTTTTTACGTTTACGAGCTGCTTCTGATTTACGTTTACGTTTTACAGAAGGTTTTTCATAGAATTCACGTTTGCGTGTTTCTTGAAGAGTACCAGCTTTAGTAACCGCACGTTTGAAACGACGAAGTGCGTCGTCAAGAGATTCATTCTTACGTACTACTGTTTTAGACATTTTTTTCACTCCCTTCAAGTTCAAGATCTATTCTATTCTACACGTAAAAGGAATAATTGTCAAGAAAAAATCCGGTTTAATTTTGATTTTTTTGCCATTTATTCAAGTCTTGAAAGCATCAATTAAATAGAGAAACTGAAAGAGTTCATTTTTTTATTTTTCTAACAAGCTGAGCGCTTCAGCATCTGCAATGATGGTCACATCAGGGTGATTTTGGAGGCTACTTGCTGGTAGGTTCTCAGTCACTGGGCCAGACACTGTTCCTGCAATGGCTTCTGCTTTCGACTCACCATAAGCAAATAGAAGGATTGACTTGGCATCCAAGATATTTTTAATCCCCATTGAAATGGCTTGAGTTGGGACGTCTTCAATCTTGTCAAAGAAACGTGCGTTTGCTTCAATAGTAGACTTGTCAAGTTCTACAAGGTGAGTTTGACTGTCAAATGGAGTACCGGGTTCATTAAATCCGATATGTCCATTGCGACCGATTCCCAAAATTTGGAGGTCAACTGGATGGTCAGCCAAAACTTGGTTGTAGCGTTCAACTTCAGCTTCAGCATTGTCCTTAACCCCACGAGGCAAGAAACTTTCTTTAAACGGTTTTTGGTTAAACAAGTTTTCTTGCATGAAGTAACGGTAAGACTGTGGATTATCTCCATCAAGTCCTACATACTCATCAAGGTTCACACTGGTTAAATTTGAAAAATCAAGGTCACTCTCAACAATTTCCTTGTAAAATTCAAGTGGGCTACTTCCAGTCGCAAGTCCTAGGGTTTTAGCGCCGTTGGCTATTTTTTCCTTCAAAATCTCAAAAGCAACTTTTCCACCTTCGATTTGGTTTTCAACTTTAATGACTTTCATCTTTTCATCCTCCGCTTTAATCTATATTTATTATATGGTATAGACCAATTTTTGTCAAGTAAAAACGATTTAATTTTCAAAAAAAGAGCGACTATACTTGAAACATGTTATAATGGATAAGATTAGAACTTAGAAAGAATGAACAAATATATGAATACAGCTGATTTTGATTTCCACTTACCCGAGGAATTGATTGCCCAAACGCCTCTTGAAAAACGGGACGCCTCTAAACTCCTCATCGTCAACCGTGAGACGGGAGAAATGCAGGATAAACACTTCCACTCTATTATTGATATGCTGGAACCTGGTGATGCTCTTGTTATGAACGACACCCGAGTTCTCCCTGCCCGCCTCTATGGTCAAAAAGAGGAGACAGGAGGCCATGTGGAACTTCTCCTCCTTAAAAACACTAGTGGAGACGAGTGGGAAGTTCTGGCAAAACCTGCCAAACGCCTCAAGGTCGGCACTCGCGTTAGCTTTGGTGATGGCCGTCTCAGCGCTGTTGTTACGGAAGAATTGACTCACGGGGGCCGCATTGTCCGCTTTGAATACCAAGGAATTTTCCTAGAAGTTTTGGAAAGTCTGGGTGAAATGCCGCTACCGCCTTATATCCATGAAAAACTGGATGACCGTGAACGCTATCAAACTGTTTACGCCAAGGAAAGTGGCTCTGCTGCTGCACCTACTGCTGGTCTTCACTTCACCAAAGAATTGCTGGCAGAAATCCAAGCTAAGGGTGTTCATCTAGTCTATCTGACTCTTCATGTCGGACTCGGAACCTTTAGACCCGTTTCAGTTGACAATCTGGACGAACACGAAATGCACTCAGAATTCTACCAGCTTTCTGAGGAAGCTGCTGCCACCCTTCGCTCTGTTAAGGAAAATGGTGGTCGCGTCATCGCTGTCGGAACCACTTCTATCCGCACCTTAGAGACTATTGGTTCCAAGTTTGATGGGCAAATCCAAGCAGATTCTGGCTGGACCAATATCTTTATCAAACCTGGCTATGAATGGAAGATCGTGGATGCCTTCTCAACCAACTTCCACCTGCCAAAATCAACTCTGGTCATGTTGGTTTCTGCCTTTGCAGGCCGTGAATTAATCTTAGACGCTTATCACCATGCCATTCAAGAACACTACCGCTTCTTTAGTTTTGGTGATGCCATGTTTATCTATTAATTTTCACAATCAAAAAGCGCATATTATCAAGGTTTTATAAAACCTGATAGTATGCGTTTTGTAATGGATAAAAAATGAAATTAATTTATTCTAAAGCTCGGATCTTTCAAACTCTGAACACTGGCATTGATCACCGCGCCGACAATCAAAATCTTAGCGATGAGAATAAACCAGAACATCATGACCACCACGACGACGGAACTGAAAAAACGGACGTCCACTAGATGATTGACATAATTGTTGACATAGACTGAAAAGATATTGAGCAGTAAGACCAGAGTCAACAAGACAAAGGCACTACCTGGCAATACAGAGCGAATCCTTCGCACCTTAACATTGGGCAGGAAATAATAAAGCATGACCAGGATGGCAAAAATCAAGGCATAGACCAAAGGGCCTGTTAGGTCTTGCAGATAATCAAAGAGAGGACTATCCGATTTCCAATAGCTTTTGATAAGGTTGAGAAGCATGCGACCAAAGACACTAAGAAATAGAGCTAAGGCAAATAGAATCTGCAAACCAAAACTGACAAACAAACTCATAAGCTGATGGGAAATCATTCCACGATTTTTTGCTACTCCGTAAGCTTTATTAAAGGCTTTCTGTAGGAAATTCATGGATTTTGAAAAGGTCCAGAGGGCTGATAAAACCGCAAAACTCAATAAGCCTGTTGACGGTTGGGTCAGCACTTCTGTAATAATCTTTGCCACCACATCATACATGCTTTCCGGCAAGAATTCATTGACAACCTTTAAAAAATTAGAAACTGGAATCCGAAAATAAGGGAGGATATTAACCACCACCAAAAGAAGTGGAAAAATCGAAATCAACCAATAGTAGGCTACAGCAACACTGGTCAACTCACTATCTGATGCTTGATAATAATGCAAAAAAGCTTTTAATAAAGGCTTATCTATCAGCTCTTTCCACCACTTTTTCATGTCACACTCCTTCACTTACAATCTTATACTCAATGAAAATCAAAGAGCAAACTAGGAAGCTAGCCGCAAGCTGTACTTGAGTACGGTAAGGCGACGCTGACGTGGTTTGAAGAGATTTTCGAAGAGTATTAACTAATTTCTTCTTACCAATTCCACCATATCATAAGGCAGGGTATTGGCAGCTTCCTTCAGAGAATAGTTCTCTAAGTTATTCACATTTTGTCGTAACTTCTTGGCATACTTGGTCGTAATCAATCGTTTTTCTTCATATTCGAAAATCAACTTGCGCTCCAGATAATAGCCTCTCAGCATTTCATCGATATTGTTGGGCTTAACACGGTTGATAACCCGTTCGACAAAGGCACCACTGGTAATAATAGCTGTTTCTCGGAGACGAGAATCCTGCATGAAACTGATTAAAGAACTCTTGTAAACCCCTTTAAGGTTCTCCAAACTTTCGATAATCATCTCTGTATTTTCTAGATAGAGCTCTGCAATTTGGTCATAGTCAAGAGCTCTGAGTTTCTGTGATTCTTCATTTTTCCAACTGCGGAAGGTCTTGCCAAGAGTAAAGACTTCGTGAAGGAGAAAACGTAAAATCCGCAAGGAAACAAGAAAATAATAGGTCAATCGTGACGCAAACTTGCGATTGATACTTTGTTCCATGTTTTTCAAATAACGTTGGTAGACTCGATAGGCACGCTCACTCATCTTGTCCTCTTCGTAAGCCTGCTCTAAACCATCACTTCCAATACTGAGGATAAGAAGTTTCAAGGCCTCCCAGTCTTCTTGAGCCCCTTTATTTTCTTGACTCAGGATGAGATTTTCAATACGTCCATGGTAATTGTCAATAGCCGCATAGAGGGGAAGTTTATTTTTGGTGTCTTCCAACTCTTTTTCCAACTCTAGCGTCACTTCATTCAAAATGCCAATATGCATGAGATAGTCCTTGCTTTCTTCCTGTTCATCAGAAAGATGAGGCAGGACCAAGAGACCTGTTAAAAAACTGACAAGCGTCACCCCTGCGACAAGGAAAAGTAAGATTGGATATTCCTGCTCTAGATTACTTGGTATCAGAAGAATCGTAGCAATAGACACCGTTCCCTTAACACCTGAGAAGGTCAAAAGAAGCATATCCTTCATATACTTATTCAGTTTCTTCTTGAGGCGTCGGGTCCTATAGGCATAGTAGCCATAGATCATGACAAAACGAATGGCAAAGAGGACAAAGGTAAGAGCGACAAGAGATACCAGCAAGAGCAGAGGATTATAGATTGGATTGGTCAAGATAGGTTCTGCTATCATTTCCAACTCCATCCCTAAAATCACAAAGACAGAACCGTTCAGCATAAAGTTCACTGTATGCCAGACCGTCTCGGTCACCGTATCCACTTGGGCTTCGAGGAGCGTAATTTTCTTAAAACGGCTTGCCTTTAAAATCCCAGCAACTACAACGGCAATAATCCCAGAAACGTGTACTTCTTCTGCCAGGAAGAAGGTCACCAGGGGCAAACTCAATTCTAATAAAAGTTCGCTGGCAATATCCGTTGCTCTCACACTTAGCAAGAAACCATGGAGGAAACGGTTGGTCATGGCTGTTAAAAAGCCAATCAAAAAACCGCCTAGGATTGAAAAGATGAGCGAACTACTCGCTTGCCCAAGGGAAAAGGCTCCAGTTGTCCAAGCTGTCAAAGCTACCTGAAAGGCAACCAAGCCAGAAGCATCATTCAAAAGTCCTTCACCTTTAAGGATATTAGACACGCGCTTAGGAAAGCTAAACCGCTCCGAAAGAGAAGCAAAAGCCACCAAGTCCGTAGGGCCAAGAGCTGCCCCAACAGCCAAGCAAGCTGCCAAAGGAAGGCTGAACCAAAGAAGGTGGGCCAAGCCACCCAAACTCAGGGTCGAGATGAAAATCACTGGAAATATGAGATAAACAATGATTCGCCAGTGTTTTAAAATAGCCGTAATATCTGCTTCCTTCGACTCTCGGAAAAGCAAGGGTCCAATAACCAGTGCCAAAAACAACTCTGTATTGAGGTGAAAGTCGGTATTGGGTAAAAAGAGACCAATCACAATTCCCAAAAGAATTTGCACCAAAGGGAGAGGCAAAAAGGGCAGGAGCTTATTGGTTGTACTTGAGACAATCAAGACCAGTAAAAATAGGATGAGGTAAATCAGTAATTCCACGCACTTCCTCCTTAATCTTTTTTACAACAAGATTCAAATATCTCCTTCTGCTCTTTGATTTTTTGGTCAATCTTGGAACAGTCTTTGTGCTCAATTTTTCTCTGGCACCGTTCCATCTCAAGAGCAACTAATTTTTTCTTGATTTTAAGCATTTTTTTGCTCATATGCGCTTGGTCTAGCACGCCCACCGCTCGTTCGTGGTGGGTTGACTCAACAAAATTCTGGCGCATGGCATCCAGCTTTTCACGTAGGTATTGTTTATCCATGTCTATATCTCTCTAATTTTTCAATCATTACTAAAAATGGTGGGTTGTTTACTTGGTTTAAAGTTCGGTAAATGGCAGCTGTGTACTCTTGTTGGTTCAACTGGCTCACAAAATCCAAGACAGCATCCCTCTCGAGGTCGCCTCCTTCATGACCATAGTAGATCATGATAGCAATCCGTCCCCCTTTGACAAGTAAGCCACACAGCTTTTCTAATGCTTCAATAGTTGTCTGAGGTTGGGTGATGACAGACTTATCAGCTGACGGCAAATAGCCCAGATTGAAAATCCCTGCCTTGGCTTCTGTCACAAACTGGTCCAGTGTCTCATGACCTTGCAAGATTAACTGGGCATTTGTTATTCCAGCTTGGTCCAAACGCTCCTTGGTCTTTTCCAAGGCTTGCTCCTGAATATCAAAAGCATAGACTTTCTGGGCTAGCTTGGCTAGAAAAAGCGTGTCATGACCATTTCCCATAGTCGCATCCACTACAATATCGTCCTGGGTTACTACCTCAGCCAAAAAATCATGTGCCATCTCAAGTGGTCTTTTCATTTTCAAACTCCTGTTTTACAGCCTTGCATCCTTGAACGCTTCCACGACGTCGCATTTCAGTTTCAATAGCATTTAGCACTTCCCATTTATTGAGGCTCCACATAGGCCCAATCAGCATATCCCTAGGTGCATCTCCTGTGATTCGATGGATGACGATATGCTTGGGAATGATTTCTAGTTGGTCGCAGATGACCTTGACATACTCGTCCTGACTCATCAACTGCAAACGTCCTTCGTGGTAATCTCGTTGCATACGAGTATTTGTCATAAGGTGGAGCAAATGCAGTTTAATCCCTTGAATATCATTGTCCGTTACACAGCGACGGACATTTTCAATCATCATCTCATGGGTTTCACCAGGCAAGCCATTAATAAGATGGGAAACAATCTCAATCTTGGGATACTTTCTCAAACGCTTGACCGTTTCCACGTACAACTCATAGGAATGGGCACGGTTAATTAGATCAGAGGTTGTTTCATAAGTGGTCTGCAAGCCTAATTCAACCGTCACATGCATGCGTTCCGACAACTCAGCCAAATACTCGATAGTTTCGTCTGGTAAACAGTCTGGTCGCGTTCCGATATTGATTCCGACCACACCTGGCTCATTGATAGCCTGCTCATAGCACTCTCGTATGACTTCCACCTTTTCATGGGTGTTGGTAAAATTTTGAAAATAAACCAGATACTTCTGAACATCCGGCCACTTACGGTGCATAAAGTCAATTTCCTTATAAAATTGCTCACGGATAGGCGCATCTGGTGCTACGATAGCATCTCCAGAACCTGAAACCGTACAAAAAGTACAGCCTCCATGAGCCACAGTCCCATCACGATTGGGACAGTCAAACCCCGCATCAATAGGGACTTTAAAGGTCTTTTCTCCAAATAGTTTTCGATAATAATCATTCAAGGTATTATAAGATTTCATAACTTTCATTATAACAAAAAACATCTACAATCTCAAAAGCCTGACTTTCCTATAAATTCCTCTGTTTCTCGTTTCCTTTAGCGATTTTTTATGATACAATATGGATATGATTTTAATGAAATTAGCATCTATTTTATTATTGATACTGACTCTAGTAGTCTGCATTATCATAACCAAACTTTTTAGATTAAAAAAACTAGGACGAAACTTTGCGGATTTGGCTTTTCCAGTCTTGGTATTTGAGTATTACCTTATTACAGCTAAAACCTTTACCCATAATTTCCTCCCTAGACTGGGCCTAGCCCTCTCAGTCCTAGCCATTATTCTCGTCTTTTTCTTCCTTCTGAAAAAACGCAGTTTTTACTATCCTAAATTCATCAAATTCTTCTGGCGTGCAGGATTCTTATTAACCCTTGTCATGTATATCGAGATGATTGTTGAATTGATGGCTCAGAAATAAAAAACTAAATCGAAAACACCTCAATCAAGCTAAAATACAATGATTGAAGTGTTTTTTCTTTATATCTTTTTTAATAATTCTTATTTTCCTTCTTTATCAGGAAAGAGATAACCAATACCTACACAAGCCAGCACACCCGCTCCAATTACCAAGCCACTTGAAATTGGCAAAAGGTCCAAAATTGCATTCGCAATAATAAAGGCAATAATCAAACACATCAGACTAGCCTTGTAGTCTTTTTTCAAAAGATTCTCTAGTGTGAAAAAGAGGAACAGCCCTACCGGAATCAATGACCAGAGGTTGACATTTAAACTTGGCCATCCAACAGAACCAAAATACACTACTGTCGCTGCTGCTACTAAAAATACAATCCCTAATAATTTTTTCATTTTTTATCTCCAATTTCTTTTTTATGAACTTGAGTTATCTGATAGTGACGCCTCACGTCCCTTACAAAAATCATTATAGCAGAGGTTAATTTCAAGAACAAGCTCTTTTGTCTATCTGGTCTCTATCTCGGTCTAAATGGTTCAATAGTTAAAATGAAAGAAAAAGAAGCCCTAATCAGCTTCTTCATTCTAGTGATTGCAACAGTATCTCTGAACTAAAACAATCGAAAGTTAGATTCTAAACTAGTTTTTCTAGTTCGTATTTTTCTTTTCCTTAGATTCTAGAGAAGTTTTGATTGCTTCGCGTTCAGCCTGTAGTTGAGCTAAATTCTTCCCCTCTTCCTCAAGTTTACTAGTATCTGGTTTAACACGATAATAAACATCTTCTGGTTTCATAAGCATACTAACATAACTTTGTCCAGCCACAAGTCTATCTTCAGCAGGATTTGACTTATCAGTAAATTTTCCATTCTCAGCGGACTCTAAGACAATACCGCTAGGTATTGCAACTACAATAAAACCTCCAGCAACTGAATCTTTTACCCAAGCACTAATAAAAACTGTTTCTGGATTTTGACTATTTTTTCCACCTGATGCTTTCAATTCGACAATAGATTCATTCTTTTGACCATTCGACAGCCAAGAGGAACGCATTTCCCCAGACTCATTAATAACATATTCATTACCGGAAGCTGTACGCCATGTACCTTTCAAACTAGATAAATCATTATTTCTTAGTGATTCAATATCCAGTTTCGGAACAGCAGTTTCTTCTTTTAGCTTGCTAACAAGTGCTTCTGCTTCAGTAATCTTGGTGTCTAAATCAGTCAGTTGATCCTTGAGTTTATGTATCTCCTCCTCTTTAACTTTGGTATCTTTATCGCTTTTAGCCTGACTTCTGCTATCTTTAACAGAAACCGTTGATGATACTTNCTTTGAATCTTTCTTTCCATTAAATCTAAATAAGAAGATCGATGCTACTATCAAGACGACTAAAACTGAAAGTATAACTCCCATCAGCATTTGAATTTTTCGAACTTTTTTCATTATTTTCTCCTTTTTTTACATACTCATTTATATTTGTTGGCTAAACTAATTCATCACTATCAGGGTGCTTTTTTACATAAATAGCTGCATAAATCGCATCTACCATAACAGCTGGTAGCGTCAAGGTCAACAAAATTCCCAATAAAACACCAAAAACAATCTGAATATAACCTGTTAGAAGGGCGGGAATGATTGTTGCCCCAGCAAAAGCTGTAGCAAAATTATTCCACCATGTTTTCTTTCTACTTCCTCCTTTTACTTGATTAAAGGCCCAGACTTTCCCTTGATTCTTTGGGATATAGTACCAAGCATAGAGGCCACAAGCAAAGATAAAAAGGAACATCATCAATATTACATAAAATGGAGTGAGAGGGGATTGATATATCTCCTTAGCTCCTATAGAACTACCGTCTGAAATAACTATTAGTAAACAAATAAAATTTGTAACTATCACTAAGCTTAACACTGTAAGGGCTATCAAATAATATGTTAAAGCCTTCCATGCGTTTACCAAATAGGGAATAAAAGAAATGATAATACCTAATATATTCACAACACCGCAAAACAAAGAAAGTCCTTTAAAGATGCCTAGATTGTCTTCATAAGTTCCACCCACATACAGAAAACCAGTTAATGCTAAAGCAATCCATGGATATAATTTAATATAACCTAAACTGACACCCTGTGTGATCAAAGGCCCGTGGTATCTTTCTCGTTGTCTACTAGTAATCATTGCTCTATTTTTTCTATTTTTCTTTACCATCAACTCCACTCCTATCGTTTGCAAGCCTTCACCAATTTCATATATATTTTATGAAGACATCCTTAGCTGCATCCGTTACAGATAAAGGATAACTCTTAAAATAAACTGGGATATCTATAAAACATTTCCAGCATATCCTCTATAAGCTCCTAACATGAAGGATATACTTTTTGACAAATCTGTTCGACTGATACATTTCCCAACCCACTCAATACATGCAGTAGATAAATTTTTAATCCTTAGTTCTCTTTTGTAAAAATAACGGAAAAAGAAAAATACAAATGAACAGAGTAATAAAAGTGCAAATAGCAACAAAAAATAAAGCTTCAAATCTGTCATATAGTTCTCCTACTTCATCTGAATATCTGATATACTTAGGTTCATTTCTTCTGCTACATCTATACAAACTTTTGACATCTATACCTCATCTCTTTAACAAATAAGCAAGTACTACAATAGCATAGGTCATGATTAACAATATAGCACTACCGATGCCAAACCATTTATAAAGCTTGTTAATCCCACAGTATCGTTCTACATAAGCCCTGTTTGGTTTTTCAGGATCATACCATACAGTCATCGTTGAATAGACTGGAAAATGCGTTCGCATTAAGTTATTAAACGATATAAAAGAATTACGATAAAAGGTTAGGGAATTTGCCAACATGTCCTCTCTTGTAAAGTTATCAGATGTTTTTACAGGCCCCCATGGAAGCGAAATCGTTTTGATTATAAAATACCGTAATGGCTTGCTATAAGTAGTTCCGTCAACCGTATATTCAACAATCGGAGGATTCCCAGCCTGAAAATTACTATAGCCCACAACCGTTCCCTTAACAGACGATTTGGCAAGACGTACCATCTTTTTATCCCGAAAATAAAGGTAGAGATATGTACCAGATAAAAAGATCAAAGATAAAAGGATGACGATGGTAGCAAATAAAAATAAAATGGTTTCTGTTGTCACATTCAACTCCTATCTTATTCTACGCTCTTCACATCAGAGATTGAAAGTGTCATCTTGGATGGATCTGACATCGAGTCAACACTTTCCATTTGTTCTGAGTTAAGTGGTAACAAAATTAATGTAGTTGTGTAAGAAGGTAACTCACCACTATCCTTGATAGTATAGCTAATCTTTTGATTCTCAAAAATAGTTTTGCCATCATAGGACCAGCTTAGTGAAAACTCCAAATCTTTTTTGATATCTACGTCAGTTTTATTGACGAGCATCAGTGCTGCCCTACCATCTGAGACTGCTCCTGTAAAGTAGATAGCCATATTTCCCTTACTACCTAGTTCGGGATGTTCCTTAGTCAATTTTTTTCCAAGTTCAATTAAATCCGACGTTTGACCTTCATATTGTGGTGCTACTACAAATTTCAATTCTTTCTCTTTATTTACAACTGTATCGCGTGTACTTTTCTCTGTTCCCCCTGCTTCCTTTCCATTAGAGCAACCTCCAAGTATTAACAATAAAATTATAACAAACAGCTTCTTCATTTTTTCTCCTTTTAATAAAAATTATACAAACCTTTATTTCTTTTTAGACTTCTTAACATGTTCCTTATACATTTTTGACTTCTTTCCATACCATTCTTCGATGGTATATCCATACTCTTCACGGTATTTCTCTTGATTTTTATTGACTGCATTCAAGTTTTCTAGCGTTACTACATTGGACTTGAAAAATGATACCAAAAATAGTCCTAATAAAATAGGTGAAATTGGCAACAAAGCAAGCAAGAGATACGCTAGGAAATGATTAAGCCCATGGGTAAAGAGATTGATGCCATACATCAACAACCATAAGAATAAAATAACATTTAAAAACTTTTTATAATACTCTGAGGAGAAATAATCCTTACTAGCACGCTGCTTTGTAACGAGAATATAAATAAGGTAAATCAGAGATAAGACAAATCCAATCCAGTAGACGATACGAACTGCTACTAGAGGGATTAGATACAAGGCGGCTATAAACAAACTATAATATAAAATTACGAGCAAAAATAATTGAAAAATCTGAGTCATTAAATAGGCTTTAATGCGATTTCTTTTCGTAATGATATAACAACAAATAAAATAACACCAACAAAACAAGAATAGAAAACCAAAGAAACTATCTGGGGGAATGAGACCTTTTTCAACTGATGTCAATTGCGTAACTAGTTCATGTCCAGCTTCACTAGCCATTCGAAATAGGTTTATCGGTAAAGATGTCCCAAGCATAATCATCAATGAAAAAAAAGGCGCTACAAAAATTATCTTTACTAAGTTTAATCTTCGAGTTGGATCGAGTGCATCATTAATATCTTTTTGTATCTTATCCATTTATTCTCTCCTATTATCCAAACAAGGATGAGGCAGCCTTCAGACCACCATTGAAAAAATCAGAAACATTCTTGCCCACACTTTTGACAGTCTCCAAGCCCTGGTGGATTCCTTTCCCGATAGATTCCACTCCTGATTCTACCACGTCTACAGCACCATAAGCTAAATTTTTAGCTTTGTCATAAACTGACTTTTTAAATTCTGGTGCAACAACAGAACCGATAAGATTAAGCGTTCCCCAAGCGAGCCCAACGATAGCCCCAATAGCTGTCTTCGAATTTTTGCCAAACAGAAAGAATGTCCTTCTCCATTATACCATATGAGAGATACCGTAAGAAGAGAAGATGAGAATAGCAAAAGAAAACCACCTGTAATGAACTGCACCCCAAAAATTAGACAGAAAAAATCTAACTTTTGGGGTGTTTTTATTATGAAATTAACTTATGATGATAAAGTTCAAATCTATGAACTTAGAAAGCAAGGCCAAAAATTCAAACAGCTTTTAAATAGATTTGGTGTGAATGCTTCTGGTCTAAAGTATATGTTAAAATTAATTGACCGTTATGAAATAGAAATCGTAAAAAAGGGGAAGAATCGTCACTATTTCCCGAAATTAAAACAATAAATAGTTAAGAAAGTTATGCTTGAAGGTTATTCACAAAAAAGTGTAGCCTTAGATTATGCTTTACCCGATCGTTCACTGTTGACAAATTGGCTAGCACAATACAAGAAAAACGGGGATACTATTGTTGAAAAAACAAGAGGGAGACCAGCTAAAATGGGAAGAAAACGGAAGAAACCTTGGGAAAAAATGACAGAACTAGAGCGACTTCAAGAGGAGAATGAATGCTTACGTACCAAGGTGGCCTACCTAAAAAAGTTAAAAGAATTGAAGGAAAGGGACGAAGCACTAGGGCGAGGAAGGCAGAAACAGATAGAGAAATGGTTTCAGGAGGATTTCGATTAGATTTACTTCTTGAAACAGCACGTTTAGCTCTCTCAACTTACTATTATCAGTTGAAGCAACTGGAAGTGTTTGATAAAGATAAAGCAAGCACAATAGCTTGCTTGATAGTTAAGGAATTAAAAATTGATTTTCATAGTCTTTTGGGAGCTTATAAGAAATTTCTCCATTACTATTACCAAATCGACTTTGATTAAAAATTGGAAATAGCTTGGAGTCGTACTCTGTTTTTATAGCAAAACGTTCATTTTCAAAACTAATAGTTGCAGCTACTAAGGGATCCTTAAAAACTGATTGTTCCCCTTGGGAATGCAAGCGAACGTCTATAGTAGCTACTTCTTCAGGATATTTTTCAAATCGAACATCAAAACGAATGTCGATACCTTCCGAAGGCATGTACATTTGATTGTTACTTACACTGATACTTTGAATCTTTCCTAATTTCTGTTCCAATTCTGGGTCGTTTCTATACAGGTCTGTTTGGATAGCTAGTTTGAAATTTTCCTCATGTTCTTGTAGCCATCTGTTAAGATTACGAATCATATTTTCTTTTTCAACTTTCCTGGAGGCATCCTTGCTCTTGCGATCAAGTTTATTCATAGTTTCAGTCAATTTATCTTGCTCTCGCTTCCAATCCCACGAGGGGTCACTTGATACCTCTACTACTGATAAGTACCATCTCCTCATAGTTTCAGGAGATTTATAAGGATTGGGTTTTATAAATGTAAAAGGACCTATACCAGCATCAGGAAAGTATAATTCTACTTTCATTGACTGCTTGCGATTATTATTAGCATAGGCTGTAAAGGAAATATGATAATTTCCACCTACATCTCCACCATTATCAAAGCCTCCCCTCGCAGAACCTGATAAAAGCGTCACTGACTTTATATATTGCCCTTGACTGTCTATGTCTGCAATAATTTCTCTCTTGATAGAATCTTTATGATCATGAATAAACTTACCAGTGTTCCCAATCGGTATCCTAATTAACAAATATGACAAACCAATAATAATAAAGGGAACGGAAATCGCAAGGAATATCCACTTGTTCGATTTTAATATTTTTAACATAATATCTCCTGTTGCTCATTAAAAATCCGTTATAGAATAGTATTTATGTATCTTTTTAACTTATAACTTCTCTACTCTATCAAAAATAATCTCTTGCTTTTCGTAACTTTCTCGGAGTGGTAACATACCTAAGATAACCGTAAAGAAACCCAAAAATAAAATACTGTTAACGATAAGGATAGATGCCTCTGTCCCATTATCAGTAAATATATAAAACCCCAAACATCCTATAACCATAACGAAAAGAATAGGCAGAAGTTTATACAGTTTCAACTGACGTTGTGGTCTTGCTAATTTGAAAACTATTTGATGCTTCGTTTCTTTACTTGAAAGCTTTTGTTGAAGATTATGACGAGCCACGAAAGCAATGAACCTGAAAGTAAGATAAGCTAGGACAATAAAGAGGAAAAATAATCCTAATTTAAAAGAAATATTATGGCTAATGTCATAACTCTTAACAGCATTCGTAACAATCCCATAACAAGCTCCACCTATTGCTACACCTATTCCAATACCAAGAGATTTGTTCATAGTTGGAGCTAAGCTCTCAAATCTCGTATCTCTTTTATCTAACTTTAAGCATTTAGCTGTGATTTCACTAGGAAGAGAACCCCAGAAATAAGTTTTAGGACTAATGCTAGTCATATCCAAAAGATATTTTTCACCTTTAAATTCTACAATTTTATGAAAAGTTTTATTTGTTTCTTTAAATTTTAATTCCACATTTACCACCCAAACACTTTCTGAATTGATTTAATACCTTAGTCAATGTCGTTTCCGATATCGTTTATGCTCTTTTCGATTTCATTCATAAACTACCATCCCTATTGTTTAAATATTCTTAAATCTATTTGAATTGACTTATCCATCGATTTCATTTGTATAGAAATCCGATAAATACTTCCACTGGAGTGTTTGATTCTTACTCGACAATTGGTGTCTTCTGGAAAATCATACTTGTTTTTTAAAGTTTTAAAGAGTTCAGAATGATTCTCTGGCTGGTAAATAATTTCAAAAAGCTCTGTTTCCGGACTCTTAAAAGTCTCTTTTACATCTAAAGAAGCGAAATATTCTCTTTTAACAACTAAATTGAGAATTTCCTCATCAAACAAAGGTTCTAACTTCGATTCGTACTGTAATCTCCCATTAGAGTAAGTAACAGGAACTGTTTCTTTAGTATCCCCAAGTGTTATTGTGTAATTACCTTTAATGTCCGCTATAGTAGTATCTAAATTAACTTCATAATTCTTTACGTCGTCTCCAACTGTTACATAAACACTACTTTGATAAGCTTCTAACCCATTAAACTCTTTCTTGTCTTTTTCCAAGAATTCAAACATAGGCTCAAATTTTTTTTCAAATTCATACTGTTCTTTTGTTCTATTTTTTGGAATGGTTTCACCACCCAAACTACATCCATTTAGAGCAAAAAGTGCTAAGAGCATTAACATTACACTAACAACCAAAAATAAGCATTTATTTTTTTTCATCTCTTTCCTCCTGTATAGCGGAATCTAAGCTTATTATATCATGAATGTAAAAAAATTCTTGTCATGAACCGCCCCTTAAAAATTAAGCAAAAAATCTAATGCTTTTAATGACCGTACTTGAGCAGTATTTTGTTTGAAAAAAATTTTCTATAAAATTCCTTTTACACTATCTTTTCAATAATTCCTACAACAGGAATCAAAGAAATACCTACAAAATCTGATTCTAAGGGGCTATCCCATCTTTTTCATTCATTTAGACTAACTGCGATTGAATTACATCTTATTGCTTCTTTTTTCATCTAGTTTAACACTCTAGAGCTAGCTTCAAGGCATGTTCCTAACATCTAAAAAAGCCTGTCCTGAGACAAGGCTTTGAGTTTCTTCACTTTGCCGATTGCAGGGATTGAACCTGTGACCTAGGCTTTACGAGTGCCTTGCTCTACCAACTGAGCTAAATCGGCGATTACACTTACAGTATAGCACTCTTAGAATAGGTGTCAAGTAATTTCCATCTATATTAGAAAAAGCCTGTCCTGAGACAAGGCTTTGAGTTTCTTCATCTTAAGAGCCTGCACTTTCGTAGGAATCCAAGCCCTTGTCCCAGAGTTTCAAGGAAATACCTAAGAAGACTAGGGAAATTAACATCAAACCTCCGATGTTAAAGAACACATCCTTGTCCTGTAAGAAATAGCTAGCAGGATAATAGGCCGTAAAGGCAAATGGCACGATAAAGCTAATCAACCATCGAAGAAGCGAATTGTAAATAGAAATCGGGTACTTGGCAAAATCATTAAACATATAGAAAATGTAAATCATGGCGCCTGACTGCTTGGTCCAAAAAGCGATACTGGCTGTAGCAATTTTCAAGGAAGTATAAATCAAAGTCGCAAAAGGAATACAAACTAGGAAAAGCAGAAATTTGGGAAACGTCCAAGCAATGCTGGTCACTGTTGTTCCTAGTAGGATGCCACCGACCAAGAGTTCGCCCAAGGCATCAATCTGAAAGGTCTCAACTAGGATGTGAAAGAGAGGATTTATAGGACGAGTCAGATACTTGTCAAACTCGCCTTTTCTCACCAAGCGTTGCCCCAGTGCCCAGAGATTGTCAAAAAAGAGATGGTCCAGTCCCTTGGGAATCAAGGAAAAGCCATAGATAAAGGCGATTTTTTGAAAAGTCCAACCTTCTAGGGATGGAATATGTTGAAAGATGACATTAAGAAACAAGAGGTTCAGACCTTGTGTCAGGAAAACACCTAACACACCAACCACAAAATCCACCTTGTATTCCATGATTTGCTTGATATATTGTCTGATAAAAATCAGATGCATGCGTTGATATTTTTTCATACTAACCTCCTTGAATGGTGATAAAGGACTGGACTCGTTTCCAAATCAACTGAGACAAGCCCACCATCACTAAGAGCCAGAAAAACTGCAAAGCGAGCGCCTGAATCATCTGACTGGCATCGTATTTCCCAACAATGATCATGACCGGAGTATAAATCAAGGATGAAAAAGGCAAGAAGGACAGAATATCTGAAACAACCTTTGGAAAGAAAGCCAAGGGAATCAAACTTCCAGACATGAAAGCCACTATAGAAGTCTTAAGTAGGTTGGAACCCCAAAGATTTTTAAACACAAAGGCAGAAAATCCAAAGCAGATATTAAAGAAAAAGTTAATCAGATAGGCCAGGGTTAGGCTAAAGAGATAAAGGACAGTTAAACCCAACACTTCTACAATCCCTTGCCCAGATAAGATTTTCATTAACACTATGACACTTAAAAATGGAAGGCCAACAGAGATAAAAATCAACCACTTAGACCCAAGCTCAGTAAAGAGATAAGAGGCCGCAAAATGCACTGGTCGCAACAAACGCATGATAATGGAACCATCCTTGACCTCCTCCCCAATCATAAAGGAGCTATCTGACCTGGTCAAAAGATTAGTCACAAAACTCATGATGATGTAGAGGGTGATATCTGCCATACTAAAGCCCTGAATCAAAGACTCTTGTGAGGAATCAAAGACAGCCTTCCAGAGATAAAAAGCCACAAAAGCCCCCATAACATCCCCAATCCGATAAAGAATAAAGTTGACTCGATAGGTAATCAACTCCTGAACACCTGCATTGATAAAGGGTTTATAACGTCTCCACAATTTGACCATCTTAGAGCTCCTTCCGATAGAAGCGACGGATAATATCCTCGATATCCGTATCCACCATCTTCAAATCGCGGATTTCAAAATCAGACAGGGTTTGCTTGATAATATCAGCTGACTGGTAGCGAGAACTATCAAATTCAATGTTGAGACTATTTCCTTGTCTATCAATTGTCATATCCGAAAAGCCTTCATAGTGAGAGACGAGATGACTTTGACCTGACACCAGTTCAAAGGAGAGCGTCTTCATCTTACCAAAGGTCTCCTTGAGTTGGCTCACCGTTCCATCAAAAATCTCTTGCCCCTTGTCAATCATAAAAATCCGATCACAAAGTTGCTCAATATCACTCAGATCGTGAGTGGTCAAGAGAATGGTGGTTTCTTCCTCCTGATTAATCTGAGTAATAGCCCGACGAATGTTATCCTTGACCGAAACATCCAAACCAATGGTCGGCTCATCTAAAAAGAGAACCTTGGGATTGTGAAGCAAAGAAGCCGCAATATCCGCCCGCATGCGCTGTCCCAATGAAAGAGTCCGCACGGGATCCTTGATAAAATCCTTCAAATCCAAGACTTCATTCAAAAAGTCCATGCGCTTATGGAAGAGCGAATCTGGCACATCGTAAATCTCTTTTAAGACCGTGTAGGTTTCTTGCAGAGCCAAATCCCACCATAGCTGGGTACGTTGTCCAAAAACAACCCCAATATCCTTGACATAATCTTGGCGATTATCCTGCGGAATCTTGCCGTTAATCCGACAAAAACCAGATGTCGGTTTTAAAATCCCTGTCAGCATTTTAATGGTTGTCGACTTCCCAGCACCATTAGCCCCGATAAATCCTAAAATTTGTCCTTTTGGGACCTCAAAGGTCAAATCTTTGACCGCTTCAAAAGTCTGTTTTTCAGGATGAATAAAGGAGCGTAATGCCCCCTTCAATCCCGGTTCCTTAACAGTCTTCACAAAATTTTTCTGAAGATGTTCCACTTCTATCATTGCCATAAATCTCTCCCTATAGCAAGGAATAGCAACATTGTATTTTTGACTACTAACATTCTAAATCCTTACTTTCTAAACCTTCTACATTTTATTACTACAAAAGGCTTTATACCAACCTATTATAATCCAATAAAAAATAGAATGCAAGCGTTTGCCTAAAGTTTATGAAATTAGAGATTCCTCTCTTAAAATAATAGTTTGAATCAAAAATTCTGGTTTGATAGTTTCCTTAAAACACTAAAAAAAACCACCCAATGGGCAGGTTGGTGGTTAAGAAAAAAATTTTTTTAATCGAAAAAACTCACGATTCTACTGTTAATCCTTCAGCATTTAATTATTGTCATCAGTCTAAAATGATTTCTACCCCCTCAATTACTCTTTAAAAAATCTTCAATACGAGAAACAACCTCATGATTTTGATAATGATAGAGGTCATGTGGTACATCCATATAGATGACTTGAACATTAGACTGGTCGCTTGCAAATCTCTCTGCATAACGTTGCCACTCAAATTGGCTAAAGCTAGTACCATCACCATTAGAAACCATTAGTAAGGCCGGAATTTTCGGATTAATGTTTGAAGGAACTCTCTTGGCATTTTCCTTTACCGTTTGGGATTCATGAAGCATGGCTTGTGACATCAACTGCTTATATGCTAGTAATTTATATTGTTGTCGTTCAGTTTCAGTCAGAGTTGGATTTTTTATATAAAAGGACTCAGGGAAATAGCGTAATAAGCCAATCTTACTGCTCCAATAGGCCACAGTAAGCAAGGCCTGATTGTCCTTTAAATTCTCATAACTAGCTGGCAGTGCCCAATCTAACCCAACCAAGGTTTTCACTTCATCAGGATATTTTTCCTGCCAAGCTAAACTCTCAAGACTAGCCATGGAATGAGACAAAATGATAAAAGGACCTTTGACATTAGCTTGCGAAAGAGCTTGACGCGTCTCAGACAAAACCTCCATCACATCTCTTGAATGATTGCTATCATCACTATAACCATACCCTGCTCTCTCCACGATGACTACCTTATACCGTTTCGATAAGGATTCCGATACTTCTTTAAAGTCCAATATAGGAGAAGCAATACCAGCACCTGAGAGAACTACTATAGTCTCAGGACCATCCCCTTCAACGTAAACATTTATTTGATGACCATCGACGAGAACTTGTTGTCCCATAGGTGTCAGTGAGGCTTGTTCTTTTTCCAAACTAATACGATGAAAGATGAATGTAGCCGCCAGAAACAAAAGAATGAAACTAAGAAAGGCAAGACTACATTGTTTTAGTTTTTTCATAGCATTATTGTACAAAAAATAGAACCTTTTAGCAACTTAATATTGGTTCTTCTACAATATATTCACACTAAAAAACCCACCCAATGGGCAGGTTTTATCTGTATTATTCAGCTAGATTAAGCTTTACCTTCTGAACCGAATACGTCAATACGTTCTTCAACTGATGCTTGGATAGCTTTTACACCGTCAGCCAAGAATTTACGTGGGTCGAAGAGTTTCTTCTTGTCGTATTCTGCTTCGTTTGCTTCGTAGTCACGAGCAAATTTACGAGTTGCGTTAGCGAATGCGATTTGGCATTCAGTGTTAACGTTAACTTTCGCAACACCAAGTTTGATAGCTGCTTGAATTTGCTCATCAGGGATACCTGATCCACCGTGCAATACGATTGGGAATCCTGGAAGAGCTTCTGTCAATTTTTGCAAGTGGTCAAGGTCAAGACCTTCCCAGTTTGCTGGGTAAGGACCGTGGATGTTACCGATACCAGCTGCCAAGAAGTCGATACCAGTTGCAACCATTGCTTTAGCGTCTTCGATTGGAGCCAATTCACCTTTACCGATGATTCCGTCTTCTTCACCACCGATAGTACCAACTTCAGCTTCTACTGAGATACCTTTAGCGTGTGCTTTTTCAACAACTTCTTTAGCCAATTTAAGGTTTTCTTCAACTGGAAGGTGTGAACCATCAAACATGATTGAAGTGTAACCAACTTCGATACACTCAAGTGCATCTTCGTAGTGACCGTGGTCAAGGTGGATAGCTACTGGTACAGTGATACCCATTGATTCAACAAGGTTAGCGATCAAGTTGCGAGCAACTTTGTAACCACCCATGTATTTAGCAGCACCCATTGAAGTTTGGATCAAAACTGGAGCTTTTTTAGCTTCTGCTGCGCGCAAGATAGCTTGAGTCCACTCAAGGTTGTTTGTGTTAAATCCACCAACTGCATAACCGTTGTCACGAGCTGCTTGGACAAATTTTTCTGCTGAAACGATTGCCATTTTATCAGGCCTCCTGTATATTTTTATGGGTCATCCCATTTACATTGTTCATTTTATCACTTTTTGACAAAAAAATCTAGTTTTTCCCGCAGTTTCGATTGAATTTCTTCTAGCTTCATCTATGTAAACCCTTTCTATCCCTAGTCTTGGGCGACTTTTGGAAAAGCTATGAAGAAGGTTAAACGATTATCCTCCATCTCGAAACGATAAGCTAATTTTTCATGTTCCAATAGACTCTTGACCACAAAGAGCCCCATACCAGATCCCTTAGCTTTGCGACTAGCATTATCAGAAAAAGATTGGGCCAGTTTTTCTTGTTCTTCTGAGCTACAGCTATTTTCTATAAAAAGTTCACCTTCTCTTTCTCCAATTCGAACTAAGCCACCTGGAACAGAGTGCTTAATGGCATTGCTGATGAGATTAGACAGGATTAACTTCATAACTGATGGGTTTAGATAAGCCTGCTGGTGAGTCAAACTATTGTCTATCTGGAGATCTCTTTCCTTGGCTAGCAAGGCATAATCCTTGACTAGAGTTTGCGTCATCTGGTATAGGTCAATTTCTTCCCTATCATCTCTTAATTCCTGCACAGACGAGAGAGAAAGTATCTGGAGAACGTGGTGATTGAGCTCATCCACAATCCCCAAGGCAACTCCTAGATAGTGGTCTCTATCCTTATAACGACCGATATTCTCTTTCATATTTTCGATCAGGATTTTCAAACTAGCCAGTGGAGTTTTCAATTCATGAGAAGCACCACGTAGGAATTCGACCTTCATCTTTTCCAGCTGGAGAATGGCTTCATTCTTGTCATGCAAGTCCGCAATGACAGTCAAAAGATGCTGGTAGAGGCTATTGATTTGTTCCTTAAGATCACCTATCTCATCCTTGGAATCCACGCGCAAACGTACTTGAGCATCCAAATCCATCATCCGACGGGTCACTCGCTTGATTTCCAATATCGGAGCAACAATTGTCCGAGCATAGATATAGGCCACCAAGAGGGAAATCAGAAAGGATGCCAGCAGGGTATAGGGAAGAAATTGGAGACTGATTTGCTCTGCTTCCTTTTGCAAATCCATGGAAACTAGAAACTGGAGAGTCATAGTACCACCGTCTTGCGTTGTCACCTCACGCTCCTCAATAAAGAGAGAGGTGGTCTGGCGGTCTGTGTCCAGAGGAAGACTGTCCTTGACTTCTAACTTGTCCTCGGTCATCTCACCCTTAACGGACCCCTTGATATCACTAGTCTGGGAATACAAGTCTAAGACTTGCTCGATGCTCTGCCTATCCTTACCTTCTAGGGACTGGGCAATGGCTGTCGCTTTCTGACCAATGGTTTCCTGACGGTGGCTCAGATAAGTCGAAGGAAAAAGAAAATAAATAGCTAAATGAAGGCAGATAACCAGAACACTAAAAATCGAGAAGGTGTAGATAAATATCTTTGTAAATAAACCTGTTCGTTTCATTTTCGCTCCAATTTATAACCAACATTGCGCACAGTGAGGATGCAGTCCAAGCCTAGCTTTTTCCGCAGTTCCTTGATATAAACATCAATGACACGGTCAAAGGGAACCTCATCTGTCGCTTTCCAGACGGCATCAATAATCTGAGAACGAGTCAAGGCCCGTCCTTCATTTTTCACCAGGTAGTCCAGAATTTCTAACTCTTTGGCATTGATAGCCACTTCTTGACCTGCTAGGCTGGCACTGTAGCTCTCAAAATCCACCCTGGCATCTTTATAGGAGAAGATTCGTCCTGTATCATAATAGCGCTTGAAAATCGCGTCCACTCTCACTTTTAAGAGGGAGAGGGAGAAGGGTTTTTCCAGATAGCCATCTGCCAGAGAGGCAAAGGCACTCATTTTGTATTCCTCATCTTGAAAGGCTGTCAACATCAAGACAGGAACCTGACTGCTTTTACGAATCTCAGCTAGGACTTCCAGACCATTGAGCTTGGGCATCTGGATATCTAGTAAAACTAAGGCCACCTCATAGCTGGAAAATTTTTCTAAGGCTTCCTCACCGTCCGTTGCTTCAATGGTTTCATAACCACAATCCGTCAAATAGTCACTGACCCCCTCACGGATCATCTCTTCATCTTCTACAATTAATATTTTCATAGAAAAACGTTTCACATTCCTTTAAATTTCTTGTAAATCATCTCAATTTCATCTTGAAAGAAAGAGGCCTTATCAAGATAAAATAGATAAAAATGCTACCTATATTATACCCCATTTAGGAGAGAATAGGTAGCAAGTTTGTTATTCACTATCCAGCAGAAGTTCTTTTGGTTGTTTTCTAAGGAGATTGCTTGAAGCAAGCGCCATAACGAGAACCACTAGAACCAAGGCAAGGACAAAGACGATGATAAAATCCGATGTCTGAATGGAAATATCTAGGCTCGACAAGGTCTTGCTAAAGCCATCTACTTCTGCACCACCACCAAGGTTAGAGGCTTGAGCCGCCTTGCTGGCTTGCTTGGCAACACCTGAAGTGACATTGGCAAGAACAGTATTTCCGATTGTACGCGCTGTGTAAGTAGCTAAGAAGTAAGCAGAAACAAGAGCAGGGATGGCAATCAAGATGGATTCAGTGATGAATTGACCCAAGATACTTGCCTGCTTGAGACCAATAGAGAGGAGAATACCCACTTCCTTGCGACGGGCATTGATCCAAAGGCTGAGCAAGAGGGCAAGGAGAAGAACTGAGAAACTCAAGCTACCCCAGAAGAGGAGATTGGCCATCTTGTACATACCAGAGATGGATTGCTCAAGAGCTGGGTAGTTAGAGGAGCTCTTAACGAGTGTATAGCTCTTCCAGTTGATACCACTGATGCCATTCAACTCTTTCATGACGTCATCCAAGTTCTTGTCCGCTGTCACAAAGAAGGTTGCGTCCCCATAAATAGCTGTGTCTTCTGTGTATCCATAAAGTTTTGCAGCAGTGTGAATGTCTGTGATAGCTGTATTTTCATAGAGTTCTTGTGAGTAGGTTACTGCTGACTTATTATGACCATCAAAGAGTCCCTTGATTGTCACTTCGACTGTTTCCTTGGCTCCTTTTTCATTGTCTGCATCGTAGATATTAGAGTCTAGTTTGACCTTGTCCCCTACTTTCCAGCCGTGTTTGGCTGCCAAGTCCTTGTGCAGGAGGATCTTGTCCTTGTCGTCGTTTGTTAGGTGCTCACCTTCGACCAGCTTATAAGAACCAGAGACAAACTTATCTTCTTTAGAGGAGTCATTGACACCTGTAATCATCAAGCTACTTCCAAAATGTTTGGCACGGTCAGGAGTCAGATTTTTCTTGGTTTCTGGTGTTTCGATGAGTTCATAGCCAGTCAAATCTCCGATAGCGTTAATGCGTTTCACATAAGACTCGATGGCCTTGTTTTCGGTGATTTTTTTGATGTCTTCACCTTTAATATTCCCAGCACCACGTGGCGTTCCTTGATTGACGCGACGATTGATTTGCATGGAGAAGCTGTTGGTGATATTTTTAAAGGTCTCCTGAGAAGCCTTGGCAGTAGCTCCCTTGATTGACAAGCCAACCAAACTCAAGCTCGCCATGAGGAGAATAATCAGGAAGATGACAATCGATTTGAAAAACTTCCTTGTAACATAGGCAAATGCGTTGTGTAACATAGGTTCCCTTTCTAGATTTTGTTCTATTTTATAGTTCTAACAGAAAAAGTTCATATTATTTCGTAGTATTGCGAGTTTCAGTTAGTTTCTTGTTCTTCAACTCAAGTGTAATATCTGACGCTTGTGCCACTTCTTTGCTGTGAGTTACGACGATGACACATTTACCTGTTTTCTGGGCAAGTGATTTGAGCAGTTCGATAATATCTCCAGCAGTTTTAGGGTCCAGATTTCCCGTTGGCTCATCCGCTAGAATAACTGGAGCTTCTGATACCAAACTACGAGCAATGGCAACACGTTGCTGTTGACCCCCTGATAACTGGAGAACATTCCGCTTGATCTGACTTTCATCCAGACCAAGTTCAAGAAGTGTATCCTTACTTGCCTTTTTATTGACCAAGCGGATATTTTCCAGTGGAGAAAGATAATCTATCAAGTTATAATTTTGAAAGACCAGGGAAATATGGTGCATGCGATGGTAAGAATAGCCCTTCTTACGAATGTCCTCTCCTTGAAAAAGGATAGAACCTTCAACAGGACTATCTAGACCAGCAAGTAGGGACAAGAGTGTGGATTTTCCTGCTCCTGACTCACCAATAATAGTATAAAATTTCCCAAGTTCAAAATTATAATTGATCTGATATAAAACCGCCTCAGCAGTGTTCTTATAACGGTAGGTAACATCTTGTAATTGTAATAAAGTCATGATTTCTCCTTCTTAACTAATAGATGATAAAATTTCTTTCGGCGATTTTCTAAATAAGAATAGGAAACAAAGGGCTACAGACAAGCAACCAATCAAGAGCAGAAAGACATAGGATTCTGCAAAAGATAATAAACTACTTGATAGACCACTTGCTTTGGCTAGCGTGTCTTGTAAGACTGCTTGATCTCCACTTGCTAGTAGAGTTTGGAGTAGGTAGGATGTGATTGTGTTTTCTGCAGCAAATGCTGGAAGCAAAGCACCGAGAGATACCAAAACTACCTCTAAACAGAACTGTAGGAAGATCGAGCTCTTGCCTTTTCCAAGTGCCAGTAAAATTCCCACTTCGTAGACCCTTTCTCTCAACCAGAGAGACAAAACCAGAATTAAGGCCCCTGCTCCTGCTATCAACATCCCATAAAGGAAGATGGTCAGAAAGGTTTGGAAGGTTGCAACTGAATCCTTGATTTGTTCAAAGGCCTTATTTTCCTTCTCAACTTGGTAACCTTGATTTTCTAAGGACAAGTTTTCCACCTGCTCCATGAGTTCGTCCATTTCCTTAGGATTTTCTACATAGAAGCGAGCTGCACTGACTAGAGATTCACCATTTCCCAAAAGACTTTGGCTACTTTCATAGTCTGTAAAGACCTGGTTTTCACTGAAGTCAGAAGACAAGCCTGTGAATTTCTCTTGTTTTTTACCAGAAAAGATGCCAACAATCTCAAACTCTACTGTTTGCCCTTTTCCAGATTCTGACTGTCCAGCATCTAAGACAATCTTGTCATGAAGCGAAAGACTATTCTTCTTAGCCAGCACTTCGTGAATGATGATTTTCTTTGCATCCCCTTTTTGAAGGTGTCGCCCTTCTTTTAGATTGAAAGCCGAGCTGGTAAAGGTCACATCCTTGGATGAATCCTCAAGAGCTGTTAAGCTAACCAAGTTCTTGTCCGCAGCTGACAAATCATCACGCTCCACGCTCTGCTCGCCACTCACTGCTTCCTTGTCTTTTAGTTTTGCAATCGTCTCCAGTTCAGGAGAAACAGTTTCCAGTCCCTTAATCTTGCTGACAGATGCTAGATCTGACAACTTGAAAGTCTGACCATTTTCTATCTTCTTAATAGAAAAAGATGTGTTGAGTGATTTGTAAAGATTGGTTTCAACTGTTTTGTTGGACTTCATCAGCGTCAAACAGGCTGAAATTCCAGCCAATAGGACAAACAAAATCAGAAATAAAATAAAACTTCTCAGTCGTTTTCTGCTGACATAAGCCCAAGCTCTTTGGATTGGATTCATTTGTCACCTCCATATTTGTAAGACTATTATAAAACCCAAATATGAAATGTTTATGAAATACAAAAAAAGAGCAAAATTTTTTTGCTCTACTTGAATTAGATGAAAACAAAAGAGCTAGCCTAAGCTAACTCTTATCCTATGCGGAGAGAGGGACTTGAACCCTCACGACCTAAAGCGGTCACAGGATCCTTAGTCCTGCGCGTCTGCCAATTCCGCCATCCCCGCGTCGATTACTTTACTAGTATATCAACTTTTAGGATGCTTGTCAACACTTTTTTTCAATTTTTTTCATTTCATCAACCAAATTACTCAGAAATTTCATTTAGATTTTCATCTACTAACTTAGCTCCAAGTGTATTTTTGAAATGTCCAAGGGCAAATTGGTGATTTTCAGGCCAGATGGAAGCAACAGCTGGTTTAACAATCTCGATGTCATATCCTAGATTATAAGCATCTATAGCTGTATGCAGGACACAGATATCCGTCAAAACTCCGGTTAAAATAACTGTAGAAATTCGACGCTCTCTCAAACGGATATCCAGGTCAGTCCCTGAAAAAGCTGAGTAATGGCGTTTATCCATCCAAAAGATACGACTGTCTGAACCATGCTCTTGATAAAAGGTCCCCAAATCTCCGTATAAATTCCGTCCACTAGTCCCAATCAAATTGTGAGGAGGAAACAACTTGCTTTCTGGATGGAAACAATCGTTTTCTTCGTGAGCATCGATGGTAAAGAAGATATAATCTCCGCGTTCAAAAGCTAATCGAGTCACCTTGCTAATAGCTTCCGAAATCGCCTGAGCTGGAGCACCTGCTGTCAATTTTCCACTATCTGCAACAAAATCTTCTGTATAATCAATCGAAATCAAAGCCTTAGTCATTAGTAATCTCTTTTCTTCACTTCTTCAAAAATATCTGAAATCAAGACCTTAAGATAGGTTCCCTTCATTCCAAGTGAGCGACTTTCAATAATTCCTGCAGATTCAAGTTTACGAAGGGCATTGACAATCACAGAACGGGTGATTCCGATGCGGTCTGCAATTACAGACGCAGTCAACTGCCCTTCATTTCCATTTAATTCCCCTAAAATTGCTGAAACAGCACGGAGTTCGGAATAAGAAAGGGTATTAACCGCCATGGTAACAGCAGTACGGCGGCGGATATTTTTCTCATCTTCTTCACGTTGGAAATTAAGGAGTTGAATCCCAACAACGGTACTCGCAATCTCAACAAGAATCAAGTCCTCGTCTTCGAATTTTTTATCATTGCGCCAAATAATCAAAGAACCAAGGCGAATCCCTGATACATGAATCGGTGCAATAGTCGTCAAACCATCTGGAAAGTCAGCACGACTTTCCACAGGGAAAATACTTAAATCATGATCAACTGTCAGATTGGCTTCTGTATCGTAAATCATGTTCGCACCTTGAATGTAGTCATCCGGGAAAATTTTAGTTTGGAAGAATTGCTCTACACGATCTGTATTGGTTTTGTAACGCATAAAATAGCCAAGGAGACGTCCCTTGCTATTAACGATACAGGCGTTACAGTCAATAATATCTGCCAATTGACGGGTAATCGCATTGTAGGGGAGTTCTTCCTGCAACTGCTCCTCTGAGCGCTTCAGGATAGAAGTAATTTTTCTAGTTTTTTCTAATAAATGTGCCATTTTTCACCTCGAATTTAATCGCTATCATTATAACATAAACAGCTTGAATTTTCAATTATTATCTGAAAATTCCTTATTTAATTGCAATTTAAAAAAACAAGAATATTTTTAATTAAATTACTTCTTTTCTATTGACAAGCCCCCTATTTTTGTGTATCATAATATTACAAGAAGATAATATATCTATTTTATTTATCTTTCTTTTCCATTCGGTCTCCTTATATAAAAAAGCGATTCATTTTGAACCGCTTTTTCTTATTTATCGCCCTTGTTACGAATAACAAAGCCTGTTTGCTTTTCGCTTGAAGTATTGCGTGGTTTTTTATTATCCTTACGGTAACGTTTTTCCTTATCAAAACGATCATTGCCACGACTTCCTTTTTTGAAATCATCACGACGACCACCACGACGGTTGTCTCCACGGCGATTATCACGACGGTCATCTCCACGACGACCTCCCTTAGCTTTACCACCGAAGCCATTACCTGATGGTTTAAATGGCAGTGGTTTTTCACGTGCAATCTCCACTTCAGGAAGACTATCTGGGTCTTGGACTGTCAGACTCAAAATATACATTGCCAATTCTTCTGGAGTAAATTCGGCAGCTAGCTTACGAGCATCCTTACCAAATTTCTCAAAGTTGGCACGGATAGTCTCATCTGCAAAATCACGTTCAATTTTCTTGAGAGCTACCTGTTTTTTAGCTTGGAAGGCTTCTTCTGCACTTGCAGGTTTGAGACCTTTCATGCGTTTCTTAGTCAAGTTTTCAATGATTTGGAGGTAGCCCATTTCATTTGGTGATACGAAAGTAATAGACTGACCTGACTTACCAGCACGACCTGTACGACCGATACGGTGAACATAACTTTCAGGATCTTGTGGAATATCGTAGTTATAGACATGGGTCACACCTGAAATATCCAACCCACGTGCTGCAACGTCTGTCGCAACCAAAACATCAAGATTGCCATTTTTAAAGTCACGAAGGACACGAAGACGTTTGTTTTGGTCTAGGTCTCCATGAATTCCTTCTGCACGGAAGCCACGGATTTTCAAACCACGAGTCAATTCATCCACACGACGTTTGGTACGACCAAATACGATAGCAAGCTCAGGCTGTTCCACATCCATGAGACGAGTCATGGTATCAAATTTTTCTTGCTCTTTAACTCGGATATAGTATTGGTCAACCAATTCTGTTGTTAATTCCTTAGCAGCAATCTTCACATGCTCAGGTTCTTTCATAAACTGAACACCGATACGTTTGATGGCATCTGGCATAGTTGCTGAGAAAAGTAAGGTTTGACGGCTTTCAGGAACACGGGAGATGATAGCTTCAATATCTTCAAGGAAGCCCATGTTGAGCATTTCATCCGCTTCGTCAAGGATAAGAGTTTCAATATCTTGTAATTTCAAGGCCTTGCGTTTAATCAAGTCCAAGAGGCGACCAGGTGTTCCCACCACGATATGGGCACCAGATTTAAGAGCCTTAATTTGCTTTTCAATGCTTGATCCGCCATATACTGAACGGACTTTGACTCCCTTACTACGACCAAAGCGGAAGAGTTCTTCTTGACTTTGGACAGCTAGTTCACGAGTTGGAGCGATGACCAAGGCTTGGATAGTTGCTTCTTCTGTACGAATTTTTTCAAGAGTTGGCAAACCAAAAGCCGCAGTTTTTCCCGTACCAGTCTGAGCTTGACCGATAACGTCCTTGCCTTCAAGGGCCAAGGGAATGGTTTGTTCTTGGATCGGACTGGCTTCTACAAAACCAGCTTTTTCAATCTCTGCTAGCAAATCAGCAGACAAGTTTAATTCATTAAATTTCACGATATTCTTCTTTCTAAAGGTGGTGCGAAGCCACCCTATAGGGCTTAGTTTATACTTTTCTTTTTATGACGTATTTTCATATACTGGATATAAAATCGTGTTGCTTCTTTTCCACAAAAGAAAAGTACTGTTTTCTTTGCAACCTATCTAGTATAACACAAGAGAGAAGCAAAAGATAGCCCAATCCATCGATAATATCATGTAAACGATTTTTCTGAGAAAGTAAGGCTATAATTTCCACTATTTCATAAACTTTTTTAAAGCGTAGCAGAATTGTGCAAAAGTTTTTTTCTTGTGCTAGAATGAAAATCGAATAGGAGGAACTCTAAATGTTAACTTATGATTTAATCGTTATCGGATTTGGTAAAGCTGGTAAAACACTAGCTGGTAAATTGGCTTCAGCTGGCAAAAAAGTTGCTCTCGTTGAACGTAGCAAAGCTATGTACGGTGGAACTTGTATCAACATCGGATGTATCCCAACTAAGACTTTGCTAGTTGCTGCTGAGAAAGACTTGTCTTTTGAAGAAGTTATTGCTACCAAAAACACTATCACTGGTCGCCTCAACGGTAAAAACTATGCTACTGTTGCTGGTACAGGCGTAGATATCTTTGATGCGGAAGCTCACTTCCTTTCAAATAAAGTCATCGAAATCCAAGCTGGTGATGAAAAGAAAGAACTGACTGCTGAAACAATCGTCATCAACACTGGTGCTGTTTCAAACGTCTTGCCAATCCCTGGACTTGCTACAAGCAAAAACGTCTTTGACTCAACAGGTATCCAAAACTTGGACAAATTACCTGAAAACCTTGGAGTCCTTGGTGGTGGAAATATCGGTCTTGAATTTGCCGGCCTTTACAACAAACTTGGAAGCAAGGTCACAGTCCTAGATGCCTTGGATACTTTCCTTCCTCGTGCAGAACCTTCCATCGCAGCTCTTGCTAAACAATACATGGAAGAAGACGGTATTGAATTGCTTCAAAATATCCGTACTACTGAAATTAAAAATGACGGTGACCAAGTGCTTGTCGTAACTGAAAATGAAACTTACCGTTTCGATGCCCTTCTTTACGCAACTGGACGCAAACCAAATGTAGAACCACTTCAACTTGAAAATACAGATATTGAACTAACTGAACGTGGTGCTATTAAAGTGGACAAACATTGTCAAACAAACGTTCCTGGTGTCTTTGCAGTTGGAGATGTCAACGGTGGCCTTCAATTTACTTACATTTCACTTGATGACTTCCGTGTTGTTTACAGCTACCTTGCTGGAGATGGTAGCTACACGCTTGAAGACCGTCTCAATGTACCAAACACCATGTTTATCACACCTGCCCTTTCACAAGTCGGTTTGACTGAAAGCCAAGCAGCTGATTTGAAACTTCCATACGCCGTTAAGGAAATCCCTGTTGCTGCGATGCCTCGTGGTCATGTAAATGGCGACCTTCGCGGAGCTTTCAAAGCTGTTGTGAATACTGAAACAAAAGAAATTCTCGGTGCAAGCATCTTCTCAGAAGGTTCTCAAGAAATCATCAATATCATCACTGTTGCTATGGACAACAAGATTCCTTACACTTACTTCACAAAACAAATCTTCACTCACCCAACCTTGGCTGAGAACTTGAATGACTTGTTTGCGATTTAAGTTGAGATTTAATCGTATCGAACAGCCCTCTTTGGGCTGTTTTTACTTCTGCGAAATCTCAAATCTGTCTTTTCCCTCTTTTATGATATAATAGAAACATGAAATTAAAAACTACTTTGGGCCTCCTAGCTGGGCGCTCTTCCCACTTCATTTTAAGCCGTCTTGGCCGTGGAAGTACGCTCCCAGGAAAAGTCGCCCTTCAATTTGATAAAGATATTTTACAAAACCTTGCTAAGAACTACGAGATTGTCGTGGTCACTGGAACCAACGGAAAAACCCTGACAACTGCCCTCACTGTCGGCATTTTAAAAGAGGTTTATGGTCAAGTTCTGACCAACCCAAGCGGTGCCAACATGATTACAGGAATTGCGACAACCTTCTTAACCGCCAAGGGTTCTAAAACTGGGAAAAACATTGCCGTACTAGAAATTGACGAAGCCAGTCTATCTCGTATCTGTGACTATATCCAGCCAAGCCTTTTTGTCATCACTAATATCTTCCGTGACCAGATGGACCGCTATGGTGAGATTTACACAACTTATAAGATGATTTTGGATGCTATTCGTAAGGTACCTACGGCTACTGTTCTCCTCAATGGTGACAGTCCGCTTTTCTACAAGCCAGCAATTCCAAATCCTGTACAGTATTTTGGTTTTGACTTGGAAAAAGGCCCAGCCCAGCTGGCTCACTATAATACAGAAGGAATTCTCTGTCCTGACTGCCAAGGTATCCTCAAATATGAGCAGAATACCTATGCAAACTTGGGTGCCTATATCTGTGAAGGCTGTGGATGTAAACGTCCTGATCTCGACTATCGCTTGACAGAACTGGTTGAGTTAACCAACAATCGCTCTCGCTTTGTCATTGACGGACAAGAATACGGTATCCAAATCGGTGGTCTCTACAATATCTACAACGCCCTAGCTGCGGTTGCCATCGCCCGTTTTCTCGGCGCAGATTCACAACTCATCAAGCAAGGATTTGATAAGAGCCGTGCAGTCTTTGGACGCCAAGAAACCTTCCATATAGGTGACAAGGAATGCACCCTTGTCTTGATTAAAAATCCAGTCGGTGCAACCCAAGCTATCGAAATGATCAAACTAGCACCTTATCCATTTAGCCTATCTGTCCTCCTTAACGCTAACTATGCAGACGGTATTGACACAAGCTGGATTTGGGATGCGGACTTTGAACAAATCACTGATATGGACATTCCTGAAATCAACGCTGGTGGTGTCCGTCATTCTGAAATCGCTCGTCGTCTACGAGTAACAGGCTATCCAGCTGATAAAATCACTGAAACAAGTAGTCTGGAACAAGTTCTTAAGACCATTGAGAACCAAGACTGCAAGCATGCTTATATTCTGGCTACCTATACTGCTATGCTTGAATTCCGCGAACTGCTGGCTAGTCGTCAGATTGTTAGAAAGGAGATGAACTAATGGTTTATACTTCACTTTCCTCAAAAGATGGCATTTACCCTTATCAGCTCAACATTGCCCACCTCTATGGAAATCTCATGAATACTTATGGGGATAATGGAAACATCCTCATGCTCAAGTATGTGGCTGAAAAGCTGGGAGCCCATGTGACCGTTGACATCGTTTCTCTCCATGATGACTTTGACGAAAATCACTACGACATCGCCTTTTTCGGTGGCGGTCAAGACTTTGAACAAAGTATTATTGCAGACGACCTACCTGCTAAAAAAGAGAGCATTGACAACTACATCCAAAACGACGGTGTGGTTCTGGCTATCTGCGGTGGTTTCCAACTATTGGGTCAATATTATGTTGAAGCTTCAGGGAGACGTATCGAAGGGCTAGGTGTCATGGGCCACTACACGCTCAACCAGACCAATAACCGTTTTATCGGGGACATCAAGATTCATAATGAAGATTTCGATGAAACCTACTACGGATTTGAGAATCATCAGGGCCGCACCTTCCTCTCAGATGATCAAAAACCACTGGGACAGGTTGTCTATGGAAATGGAAACAACGAGGAAAAAGTCGGCGAAGGGGTTCATTATAAGAATGTCTTTGGTTCCTACTTCCACGGACCTATCCTATCTCGTAATGCCAATCTAGCTTATCGCCTAGTCACTACTGCCCTCAAGAAGAAATATGGTCAGGACATCCAACTCCCTGCCTATGAGGACATTCTCAGCCAAGAAATCGCTGAGGAATACAGCGACGTCAAAAGCAAAGCTGACTTTTCTTAAACAAAGTGAAACTATATCAAAGAACCCCGTTATCTTGTCGGAGTTCTTTTTTGTCTTTTCTTTTACCCTTCTCCCTTGCATTTTCTCTCATTTTTTGCCAAAATAGAGGGGTAGAAAGAAGGTAGCATATGTCTAAATTACAACAAATCGTAACATATCTTGAAACTGAAAAACTAGACGTCGCTGTCGTATCTGACCCCGTCACAATCAATTACCTCACTGGCTTTTACAGTGATCCCCATGAACGCCAAATGTTCCTTTTTGTCCTAGCGGATCAGGAACCTCTCCTCTTTGTCCCAGCCCTTGAGGTTGAGCGTGCAAGCAGCACTGTTTCCTTCCCAGTTGTGGGCTATGTGGACTCTGAAAATCCATGGCAAAAAATGAAACATGCTCTTCCACAACTTGACTTCAAACGTGTCGCTGTTGAGTTTGACAATCTCATCTTGACAAAATATCATGGTTTAAAAACCGTTTTTGAAACTGCTGAGTTTGAAAACCTCACACCTCGTATCCAACGCATGCGCCTCATCAAATCAGCTGATGAAGTGCAAAAAATGATGGTTGCAGGTCTCTATGCGGACAAGGCTGTTAATGTTGGATTTGACAATATTTCTCTTGATAAGACTGAGACAGATATCATCGCCCAAATTGACTTTGCTATGAAGCGTGAAGGTTATGAAATGAGTTTTGATACCATGGTCTTGACTGGTGATAATGCTGCAAATCCACACGGTATTCCAGCAGCAAACAAGGTTGAAAATGACGCCCTTCTCCTCTTTGACCTGGGTGTTCTAGTCAACGGCTATGCTTCAGATATGACCCGTACAGTCGCTGTCGGTAAACCTGACCAATTCAAGAAAGACATTTACAACTTGACTCTGGAAGCCCAACAAGCTGCTCTTGACTTTATCAAACCAGGTGTGACTGCCCATGAAGTGGACCGCGCTGCCCGTGAGGTCATCGAAAAATCTGGTTACGGTGAGTACTTCAACCACCGTCTTGGTCATGGTATCGGTATGGATGTCCACGAATTCCCATCTATCATGGAAGGAAACGACATGGTCATCGAAGAAGGCATGTGCTTCTCTGTTGAACCAGGTATCTATATCCCTGGTAAAGTCGGTGTTCGTATTGAAGACTGTGGTGTTGTTACCAAAGATGGCTTTGACCTCTTTACAAACACTAGCAAAGACTTGCTTTATTTTGATTAATATTCATCTAATACTCAATGAAAATCAAAGAGCAAACTAGGAAACTAGCCGCAGGCTGCTCAAAACACTGTTTTGAGGTTGTAGATGGAACTGATGTAGTCAGTATCCTACACATACGGAAAGGCGACGTTGACGCGGTTTGAAGAGATTTTCGAAGAGTATAAAATCTTCCCACAATAAAACGCATAGTATCAAGTTTTTTCAGCACCTGATATTATGCGTTTTTCTGATTTTTAAAACTTTTCTCCAGCTTCTTTACTTAATCTTCTTGATACTTTGACTAAGGATAAATCCTACAATCATCCCTACCATATTTTGCATGAAATTTGGTAAGATTTCTGGTAGGGCTGCTGCCCAGCCATTCATCAAAGTAGAACCCAAGGCGTAACCCCCTACCATGGCAATTGTTGCTAAGATAAGGCCTAGCCACTGACCTTTTCCTTTAAATCCTGCGAAAAATCCCTGCAAACCATGGTTAACCAAGCTAAAGAACATCCACTGAGGATAACCTGATAAGAGGTCAATCAAGAAACCTGCTAGTCCTCCGACTACAGCCCCTTCGCGACTACCAAAGTAAAAGGCCGTAAAGAAGACACCTGCATCTAAAAGAGTTAGAATTCCTGTCGGTGTTGGGATTTTTAAGAAATAACCTAGAACCACAGAGAGGGCGGTTAATAGGGATACAAGGGCAATTTTAGTTGTTTTAGTTTGCTTCATATTGTCTTACTCCATACTGATCTGCTTGTGCAATCGCACGATAAACGAAAGCCTTAGAGCTTTCTACTGCTGGTAAAAGTTCATCACCTTTGACTAGATGACTGGCAATGCTAGAAGCAAAGGTACAACCTGCGCCAGCATTTTGACCTTGAATGACGGGATTTTCTAGGACTGTAAAGGTTTGTCCATCATAAAAGACATCTACAGCCTTATCCTGACTAAGGCGATTGCCTCCCTTGATAATGACTGCTGGCGCTCCTAAGTCATGCAATTTCTGCGCTGCAGCTTTCATATCTTCCAAGGTTTTGATTTCCTGACCTGCCAATAATTCTGCTTCAGGAAGATTAGGCGTAATCACACTGACATAAGGGAAAAAACGAATCAGTTCTTGACAGAGTTCACTTACAGCTACGTCGTGTGTTTCCTTGCAGACCAAGACAGGGTCCAATACCACAGGAACTCCTGGGCGTTGCTTGATAAAGTCCAAAGTCTTCTCAGCTACGCTGACAGTTGGTAAAAGACCAATCTTAATCCCCCCAAACTCCACATCACGCAAGCTATCTAATTCATGTTGAAAAATGCTATCGTCAGTTGGAAAGACTTCAAAGCCCTTTTCTGTTAAGGCTGTCAAACAAGTCACTGCTACAAAGCCATGCAAGCCGTTCAAGGTATAAGTAGCCAAATCAGCGGACAAACCACCACCACTAAAAATATCATTTCCAGAAAGGGCTAAAATACGATTATTCTTCATAACGAATCTCCTTTAAATACAAACCATTAGGTGCTGCAGTGGGACCTGCAAGTTGCCTGTCCTTTTTCTCCAAAATCAGGTCAATCTGCTCTACTGGCATGCGATTATTGCCGATTTTGAGCAGTGTCCCCACCATATTGCGAATCTGCTTATACAAGAAACCATTTCCTGAAAAGGTAAAGGTCAAAAACTGACCTGTCTCATCAACTGCTAAACTAGCTTCTGTGATGGTGCGAACCTTATCCTCTACACTAGTCCCAGAGGCTGTAAAACCGGTAAAATCATGGGTTCCCTCTAACTTTTTGATTGCAATCTGCATGCGTTCCACATCGAGTGGATAGGGAAAGTGAGTGGCATAGTGACGGCGCATAGGATTCTTGGGACGTCCTCTATCCACAATAAACTCATAGGTCTTGCTATGCTTAGCATAACGGCAATGAAAATCATCCGCCACAAGCTCAATCGAAATCACATCAATATCTTCAGGGGACTGAGTGTCTAGAGCAAAACGGAGCTTCTCCTCATCCATCTGATAAGGTAGGTCAAAATGAAGCACCTGTCCCAAAGCATGAACCCCACTATCTGTCCTACCAGCACCGTGAACAGTAATGGCTTGCCCTTTATTTAACTTGGTCAAGGTTTTTTCAATTTCTTCCTGAACACTACGCGCATGAGACTGGCGCTGAAAACCAGCAAAGGCGTAACCATCATAGGAAATAGTTGCTTTATATCTTGTCATAACTTCTATTTTATCAAGAAAATAATCTGTAAACAAGGGTCTAAAATAAATATTGTATGGGTACAAAAATCCCGAAAGAAAAACTTAGGAAACCAATCCTAAGCTCTCTTTTGAAGTAGGTACATGACAAAGATAGAGGTTACAATCAACCATGAGCCTAAAATGGCAAAGACCAACATGCCATTGTGAGTTAGTAACCCAATTGCACCTAGAACAAATGGGGTCGTAAAGGCTCCGAAACTACAGCCTAATACAGCAAATGAAGTCGCTTGATTGAGGAGTTTAGCTGGAATTCGTTCAGAGACCAGTTGAAAGACCGTCGTCAAGGCGACACTATAGGCAAAACCAGCCAGAATACTCCCTGCCACTACCACCCACAAGGATGGAGACAAGGCAATCACAATTTGCCCTAAGCCAAAGGTAATACCTGACCAGAGGAGCAATTTCTCTTTAAAGATAGAAATCAAGAAAGAAAAACTCACACCAGCCACAATCCCGATTAACTGCATGACACTAAGAACAAAACTAGATAACTGGGCATCTCCAAGTCCTCTTTCCACCATCAAACTTGGAATACGGATGGTAATAGCTGTATTGGTACAAACTACAACTGCCGCTTCGATAGCTAGGATAAAAATCAAGCCTTTCATTTCTTGAGTTAAGCGACTTGCTTCCTTCGTTTTTTTCTTGACTTCTTTCTTTTCTTTTCCATAAGGTACAAAGAGCAGATAAAGGGTCAGAACTAAAAATCCAGCACTATAAGCTAAGAAAGTAGCTGTCCAACCAAAGGCCAACAATTGGCCGACTGCCAAGGTAATGAGAGAAGCCCCAACAACCTCTGCAGAACCACGTAGCCCTAACATCTGAATTCGCGTTTTCCCTTGATAACGCTCACTGATGATAGAAATAGCCTTGGCATTGATCATCCCAACTCCCAAACCAAAAAGAATCCGTGTTCCAAATACAAAAGGATAGGCTTGATACCAAAAGGGTGATGTTCCACTCAGTGATAAAATCAGCAATCCCAAACTAATCTGTAAACGCTCAGGAAATATTTTTTCTAAGAAACCATTTAGTAGTAACATAATCATGATTCCAAAGGAAGGCAAGCTCGCCAAGAGCTCAATTTGTTCCTTAGGATATCCTTGATAATAGTCAAACATAGCTGGCAGGGCACTCGAGATGGAAAAGGATGTAATCAAAACGAGGGAGAGAGCCAAAATACTGGCCCGTTCTAAAAATTGTTTCATGAAATCTCTTTCTATATTTCTCTTAATCTTCTACTTTTTTGATAGTTATCAAACAAGCAAGAAAAGAAGAAGCCTCTTTGGTGTACAGACTCCTTCTTAAACTCGAAAATGAATCCCTTGTGTCTTAGGATGACTTTCTCTTGATTTGCTTAATAAAGTAGAAGATAAATCCAGCCACCATATAGGCAACAAAGATAATCAGACACCACTTGAACACGACATCCCACCCCTTGTTCACATTCAAAAAGAAGTAAGGGAAGGGACTGACCTTAGAATTAGGAACATCAAGTTTCAGTACCAAGCCATTAAAAAGAGCAAAAATCATATAAAGCAAGGGTAAAATCGTCCACACAATTGGATCCCAAATCTTGTATTGACCCTGTTTGTCAAAAAAGAGGGTATCCGCTAAAAACCAAAGGGGAACGATATAGTGACAAAGGAAATTTTCTAGGGTATAGAAATTAGTCGCAATAGGCGCTAAGAGGAAATGGTAAATCACACAGGTAATCATGATACTCATGGTGACCCCACCTTTTAAGCGCAAGAGACTTGATCTTTGCCAGTTTACACCTAAACGGCTCATAACCTTTAGGAGATAGAGCGTAAAAATCGCGACTAAGAGGTTGGACAGAACCGTGTAATAGAGAAGCATCCCAAATCCACCATGCTTGGCGATTTCAAGATAAACTCCCGTAAAAGCCGCTAGAAACAAGAAGATACGGCTATAAAATGTAAGTTTGTAGTTCTTTGACATGCTTAAATTTTCTTCACAAACTCTGATTTGAGTTTCATGGCACCGAAACCATCGATTTTACAGTCGATATTGTGGTCGCCTTCTACGATGCGGATATTTTTCACGCGCGTCCCTTGTTTCAAATCTTTTGGCGCACCTTTTACTTTCAAGTCCTTGATTAGAGTGACTGTATCACCGTCAGCCAATTTATTTCCGTTGGCATCGATAGCAACAAGGCCCTCTTCTACATCTGCAACTTCAGCAGGATTCCACTCATGAGCACACTCTGGGCAAACCAGTAGGGCACCGTCTTCGTAGACATACTCTGAGTTACATTTTGGGCAATTTGGTAGGTTGTTCATGGTTTCTCCTTATCATCATTCACTATTCTTTGAAAATCAAAATTTCTCGAACAGCAACTATTATACCTTAAATTCAGCATTTTGACAAATTTAGAAAAAAACCGATATCAATCTATCGGCTTTTCTACATTTACATTCTTTTTTCAGCTTCTGCTTTGATTTTTTCAACTACTTCTTGAATGTTCAAACCAGTTGTGTCAAGGTAGACAGCATCCTCTGCTTGTTTGAGAGGTGAAGTCTCACGATGGCTATCCTTGTAGTCACGCGCAGCAATTTCCTCTTTTAGGGTTTCAAGGTCTGTCTCAATTCCCTTGGCAATATTTTCCTTGTAACGGCGCTCTGCTCGTTCATCAACAGAAGCTACTAAGAAAATTTTCAGTTCTGCTTGTGGTAATACAACCGTTCCAATATCGCGACCGTCCATGACAATCCCACCTTGCTGGGCAATCTCTTGTTGGAGAGAAACTAGTTTCTCACGTACTTCAGGAATTGCTGCAATAGCCGAAACATGATTGGTCACTTCATTTTCACGAATAGGATGAGTAATGTCCACATCTCCTACAAAGACAAGTTGTTCTCCAGTTTCTGAGCGCCCAAAGCTGATTGGATGCTGGTCCAATAAGGCTAAAAGTTCCTCAATCTCTTCCACTCCTAACTGGTGTTTCAGAGCCATATAGGTCGCCGCACGATACATGGCACCTGTATCTAGATAGGTGTAACCAAAATCCTTAGCAATAATCTTTGCGACCGTACTCTTACCACTTGAAGCTGGACCGTCAATAGCAATTTGAATTGTTTTCATATCAACTCCTATTTGATTTTGACAACATCACCTGGATTAGCAAACCAAGATCCTGTAGCCATATGCCCAGGATTCAAAGTCTCTAACTGAGCAATCGAGATTCCTGCACGAGCAGCAATGGCTGCTTCTCCTTCTCCAGCCATAACTTTTGTAGTTCCTTCTGGATCATTTGGATGTTCTGAGCTACTAGATGACTCTTCTACCTTATCCTCTGAACTAGAAGATGCCTGCTCTGAACTACTACTAGAAGTAGAAGAAACTTGCTCTACTTTTGTATCTGAATCGTGAAAATCTTTCAAGGCTGCCGTGCGATTACTCCCACCCGATGAAAGATAGATAAGAACAATAATCATCACGACTACAATCACAAAGAAAATACTTGCTAAAATAGTCAAGATACGATTAGCCAGCACTCCTCCACCTTGTTCTCTCTTACGACGTTCTGATCTTGTTTCTTCTTGATTCTCATAAATATCTTCTTGCCACGGTTCTTTTGCCATACCTTACTCCTTGTTTTTTTTTACTTTTCTTATTACAATATAAATATGAAAATCACACTTATACCTGAACGCTGCATCGCCTGTGGGCTTTGCCAAACTTATTCTGAATTATTTGATTACCACGATAATGGAATCGTGCGTTTTTACGATAACCCTGACCAACTAGAAAAAGAAATTTCTCCTAGCCAGGACGTCGTAGAAGCTGTTAGAAACTGTCCGACACGTGCCTTGATTAAAGATTAATTCTAATATCGACAAGAACGTTCCACTCCTTCTAGTTTAGCATATTTCCATGCAAAATTATAGTCTTTTCTCTTTATTTTTTTCTGTAAAATCAGGAAGGTCACTTTTTTCTTTGACGAGATAAAGTGGTCTTTTTTTAGTCTCTAGATAAATCTTACTGATATACTTGCCGAGAATCCCAATGGTCAAGAGTTGAATCCCACCAAGGAAGAGAATAACAGCCATCAGAGAGGTCCAACCTGATGTCGGATTGCCCAAAATGAGAGTCCGAACCACAACAAAAAAGGTCATAAGCAGAGAAATAAAACAAGATAGGAGACCAGCCACAAAGGCGATAATCAAGGGAAAATCTGAAAAGTTAACAATCCCTTCAATAGAGTAGAAAAAGAGTTGCCTAAAACTCCAACTGGTCTTGCCAGCCTGCCTTTCGACATTTGGATAGTCCAGATAGTGAGTTTTAAAGCCTACCCAGGCAAAGAGCCCCTTTGAAAAACGATTGGACTCGGTCAGGCTTAAAATGGCATCCACTACAGATCTTCTCATCATGCGAAAATCACGGACACCTGACGGCAAGGCTACTGGACTAATTTTTTTCATGAAGCCATAAAAGAGATTAGCACAAAAACTGCGAAAGAAGGGTTCCCCCTCTCGACTAATTCTCCGTGTCCCAACACAGTCCAAGCCTGTATTCTGGTCTAGTAAGGCTTTCATCTCAAGCAACATACTAGGAGGATCTTGGAGGTCTGCATCCATCACCACCACTAGATCTCCTGTCGCATATTGCAAGCCTGCATAAAGGGCTGCTTCTTTGCCGAAATTTCGCGAGAAAGAAATATAATGAACTGCCGGATTTTGCTCCCGATAGGTCTTTAAGAGTTCCAAGGTCCCATCACTTGATCCATCGTCGACAAAGACATACTCGATTTCTGTTTCCAAATCTGGAAGTAAAGCTTCCAAAGCCTGATAAAAAAGAGGAAGTACTTCCTCTTCGTTTAAACAGGGGACAATGATTGATATCACCATCTTAGTCTTCAAATCCATTTGGATGCTTGCTTTGCCAACGCCATGCGTCTTCACACATTTGGGTGATGCCGAGTTCTGCTTCCCAGCCCAGTTCTGCTTTGGCTTTTGCAGGATCTGAATAGCAGGCTGCGATATCCCCTGGGCGACGGTCGACAATGCGGTAAGGAATTGGTCGTCCCACTGCTTTTTCCATATTTTGGATAATTTCAAGAACTGAGTAGCCTTTACCTGTTCCAAGGTTATAAACGTTTAGACCTGAACCTTTTTGGATTTTTTTCAGAGCTGCAACGTGACCTTTGGCCAAATCGACAACGTGGATATAGTCACGAACACCAGTTCCATCTTCTGTATCGTAATCGTCTCCAAACACTTGCACTTGCTCTAATTTTCCAACGGCTACTTGCGTCACATATGGCAAGAGGTTGTTTGGAATACCGTTTGGATTTTCTCCCAAATCACCACTCTCATGGGCTCCGATTGGGTTGAAGTAACGAAGTAAGACCACATTCCATTCTGAGTCTGCCTTGTAGATATCCGTTAAAATTTCCTCTAGCATAAGCTTGGTGCGGCCATATGGATTGGTCACTGAAAGTGGGAAATCTTCCAAGATTGGCACTGTATGAGGATCTCCGTAAACTGTCGCAGAAGAACTGAAAATAATGTTTTTACAGTTGTTTTCTTCCATGACCTTCAAAAGACTAACAGTTCCAGCGATATTGTTGTCATAGTAGGCAAGAGGAATACGGGTAGATTCACCAACAGCCTTCAAACCAGCAAAGTGAATGACCCCTGTTGGTTCTTCTTGCTTGAAAATATCACGAAGAGTATCTGTATCACGGATATCTGCCTCATAAAACGGAATTTCAACTCCTGTGATTCTTTCAACAACTTCTAAACTTTTTCTGTTACTATTCACAAGGTTATCCACCACAACAACTTGATGACCTGCTTGGATTAACTCAATAACAGTGTGGGTTCCGATAAAACCTGCTCCGCCCGTTACTAAAATCTTTTCTTGCATCTTCTTTCCTCGATTCTCGGATTATTTTTTCTTATTTTACCATTTTTGATAGGGAATGTCATTTGCCATCCTAGAGGGTAGGATAAAATTTCAGTAAAATGCTTATACTCTTCGAAAATCTCTTCAAACCACGTCAACGTCGCCTTGCCATATATATGTTACTGACTTCGTCAGTTCTATCCACAACCTCAAAGCAGTGCTTTGAGCTAACTTCGTCAGTTCTATCCACAATCTCAAAGCAGTGCTTTGAGCAGCCTGCAGCTAGTTTCCTAGTTTGTTCTTTGATTTTCATTGAGTATTATTCGCTTTTTACTCGTTTGATATAGTTCTCAATTGGGTAGTTTGCTGGGTCTAGGGTCAACTCCTTGTCTTGGATCAGTTGAGCTAGATGGTAACCGATAATAGGGCCGGTTGTGAGGCCTGATGAACCTAGTCCACTAGCAGCATAGACACCTGCCAATTCTGGCACCTGCCCAAAGAAAGGTGAGAAATCACTAGTGTAGGCACGGATTCCCACACGCTCAGCTCTTGAAATCGCTACTGCCAAGACTGGATAGTGAGGCAAGGCTGCCTCCTCCATTTGTTTAAGCAAGGTTTCATCTACCGTAAAATCAAATCCCATGTCATTTTCATGAGTAGCTCCTAGGGATAATTTCCCACCTGCAAAAGGAATCAAATCCCACTCCCCTTCTGGCATAACAACAGGGTAAGCTTCCATGTCTTGGGCAAGTTGATAATCTCGGAGTTGCCCCTTTTGGGGACGAACATCTACTTCATAACCTAAAGGCTCTAACAGGTGTCCCAACCAAGCTCCCGTCGCCAAAATAAGCTGATCAAACACCTCTTCGTCAATCTGGTAACCTGATGCTAAAGGTGTCAGAGTTACTTTCTCTTTGACCAGCTTGACCTGACTGGCTTCTAGTAAACGAGTCACTAAGAGTTGACCATCTACTCTCGCTCCACCAGAAGCATAGAGCAGTTGGTCAAATCCCTGCAAACCAGGGAATAATTCATTTGCTGATGCTTGGTCCAGAATGGCTAATTGCCCTATCAAGGGAGATTCTTCTCTGCGCTGGAGGGCTAGTTCATAGAGTTCTTCCAACTTAGTTTCATCCTTCTTCAGGAGAAAGACTCCCGAACGCTGGTAAAAGTCAATTTCTTGTCCCGACTTCTCTAAATCAGCTAATAAATCCACATAAAAGTCAGCCCCCAAGCGCGCCATTTTGTACCAGGCCTTATTGCGGCGTTTTGAAAACCAAGGACTGATAATTCCTGCTGCGGCCTTGGTAGCCTGACCTTGTCCATGATCAAAGACGGTCACCTCTAGGTCACTTTCTTTAGAGAGGTAGTAGGCAGCTGTTGCACCTACAATCCCTGCTCCGATAATGGCAACTTTTTTCATTATTTTCACTTTCTAACTAGATATGATGGAAAGGATTGGTCGATGCTTGACTAGGTAAGATATCAATAGTCCAGCCTTTTTCCTCTTTCCATTGATTAAGAAGCTCTGCAATTTTTTCTACAAAAAGCACTTCGATATAGTGACCTGGGTCCAAGGCTAGCAAACCATCAGATAACATATCCTGAGCAGTATGGTAATAAATATCACCAGTGATATAGACATCTGCCCCTTTTGCCAAAGCATCCTTATAGAATGACTGCCCGCTTCCACCACAGATGGCCACTCTTGAAATAGGCTTCTGCAAATTAGTCTCTTGATAATGCACCATTCGAAGACTATCTAGGCCAAATACTTGCTTGACATGTTGAGCCAATTCCCCAAATGTCTGAGGCTGAATATTGCCAATACGTCCAATTCCACGTCCAGGACCTGTCTCCTGCAGATAAGTCGTCTCCTCAATGCCTAGCATCTGGCAGAACCAGTCATTGAGGCCATTTTCAACGATGTCAATATTGGTATGGCTGACATAAACTGCGATGTCATGCTTGATGAGATCAATGTAAATCTGATTTTGCGGACGACTAGATACCAAGTCCTTGATAGGACGGAAAATCGGCGCGTGCTTGGCAATAATCAAGTCCACACCCTTTTCAATGGCTTCAGCCACCGTTTCTTCACGAATATCCAGAGTCACCATGACCCTTTGGATATCCTTGTCCAAAGTGCCAATTTGCAGACCACGACTGTCTCCCTCCATGGAAAATTCCTGAGGGCAAAAGGCTTCATACACGTTAATCACTTCACTTGCTAGCATGTAGAACCTCCTTGATGGCTTGAATTTTATCTACTAGAACTTGACGTTCCTCCAGATTTTTTTCTGGGATTTGTCCGAGGGCAAACTCTAGCTTAACAGCTTCTTTTTGCCATTTTTGGACAAAGACTGGACTGATCTCTTTGGACAAGAAAGGTCCAAAGCGAACATCACTGGCTGATAGTTTCATTTGTCCTGCTTTCACCACCAAAATCTCGTAAAACTTGCCAGCCTCTTCTAAGATACTTTCAGCTACAATCTGAAATTCGTTCTCTTGTAGCCAGATACGCAAGTCGTCTTCACGATTATTGGGTTGGAGGATTAAACGTTCTACATTAGCTAACTTGTCCAAGCCTTCTTCTAAAATCCTAGCAATCAAACGACCACCCATGCCAGCAATGGTAATGACCGATACCTGATCTGCCTCTTCAAAGGCTGCCAAGCCATTGGCTAAACGAACCTGGATTTTCTCCTTTAGGCCGTGAGCTTCAACATTTTTGACAGCAGACTGATAAGGTCCCTCCACCACCTCACCTGCAATGGCACTTTTGATTTGGCCTCTTTCGACCAACTCGATAGGCAGATAAGCATGATCACTTCCCACATCTAGCAAAATTGCTCCCTGTGGCACAAAGGAAGCCACTAATTCTAATCTCTTTGAAATCATCTTCTCTCACTTTCCAAACTCTGTTACCTCTTATTATACCACATTTCAGCTGGCAATCTTGTACCTAAAAAGACCGCAATCCACAGATTGCAGCCTTTCTTTATTTTCTAGCTTGGTAGCGACTGGTCAAAATGAAAATCACGGT